>CAYYNJ010000025.1:0-2600 GCA_964472775.1 uncultured Spirochaetaceae bacterium | reverse complement strand
ATTGATCTTTTCTTTTGGAGGCGGAGGTTGGGGATGTGTCAAAGCGGAGGTGACTCCTGTCGGGTCCAGGGAAAAAATTTGGTATCTTCTCCAAGAAGGTGATCCATCAGGACCTGATTGACCAAAAAATTAAAAACCTCAGAGAATGGCAGTTTCCCGTGCTGGTAGAGGTTTACCATGTGTTCCCCTTGGGAGAGTACCTGCTGATGAAGGCGCCGGTGTTCAGCCACATCAGGATAACCGCATTGCTTCAACACTTCCTCTTCATTGCTGAAATGTACCGCACTATGATCCATGAAGTCTTTCAGGGCAGGACCCAACTCTTTTCCCATTCCCATAGAAAAGGATATTCCCAAAAGCCGGTTTGCCAGCCCCACCAGCTCTTTATGTTCCGCATCCACCAGGGAATGTCCCGATTCCCAGGTATTCTGCCATTTGAGGAGGTTGCTGTTTTGCGATGGATATCCGGGATGCGGGGACGAGTAAGACACGGCCACCCGGTTCCGGCCCTGCTTTTTGGCCTGATAAAGGGCTTCATCGACCCGCTTAAACCAGTCTTGGGTTTCTTCATTTAGCGTTAAAGTTGCTACTCCGCAGCTGATGGTCACCGTACCGACAGAGTCAAAATGGTTGCTCTCTACTAAAACCCGAAGCTTTTCTGCTAAGTGTTCGGCACTGATGCTGTCAGTATGGGGGCTTATGATGAGAAATTCTTCCCCTCCCCAACGAAAAATCTGATCGGTGATCCTTAGATTATTCCGACAGATCAGGGCGATGGTTTTAAGAACTTGGTCGCCCATTGGGTGCCCATGATTATCGTTGATCACTTTGAAAAAATCGATATCGATGAGTATAAGTGAGAGGGGCAAATTATATCTGACGGCCATTTCTTTTTCCGCCGATAGCTGAGAGTCAAGGAGGAGCCGGTTTTTAAGGCCCGTTAGTTCGTCGGTGGATGCCTTTAGGTGGAGTTCCCTATTCTGACGAGATAGTTGATTCTGCAGTCGGGAACCGTCTAAGATGAGAATCACCGCTTCCCACAAGAGCAGCCATCCTAACTCTAAGCTTAAATTGAAGTAATCCGTTAGAGTCAGATCGGTGACACGAAATGTCCGTCCCGAAAGAAGGACAACCAGAACAAAGGCACTGTTGGCCATAAACCCAGCCGGGACCACGATGAGAGCACCCCGGACCCACCGAGGAAGAGAAATGTCCCCTTTAACCAGGGCCAGGATGTATTCAGTTCCCACAATAATTCCAAAAATGCCGCTGATAAAATACAGGCTGCGGCAGTTTTTCATCCAGAAGAGGTTCAGGTAAAGTAGGAGAAGGTAACCCGCAGAATAAATAGTGAACCTTTGCGGCCAAAGCGGTCGTCGATTTTGCATGGTCCGGATTCCCCAGGTCATGGAGAGATAGAACCCCGACAAAAGAACCATTTCCAGCCCCAAGGCTTCCAGGTCCTCCGGTTCGGGCCGCGAGGCGGCCAAAAAGGAACCGCAGGCCATACCGAAGGCTAATGCATAGAGAATCAGGCTTTTTTCTTTTCGCCAGAGGGCCATAAAACCGTTCAATAGCATCATCAAGCCGCTGACTGTTATGAGGGGTATGTAGATGGTTGTAAAATCTAAAACAAGCATTATTATGGAATTATCTCTCGTTCTGGAGTAAAATGCAAATGCTAGTGTCCACAACCGTGGATAAAAAATCCCCACAAACCTTTGTGGTGTGGTAAATTGGTTTAACCATCCATGGATGTATCAAGTTCAATCTGGTAACAGACTGCAGTGGCACAGTTTAATCGGGATTTTTATCCACGGTCCGAAACACTAGGCAATTCTTTGGCCTTCCCTTTGGACGAGATCTTGTGTTAACTTTAACACATGAAATACCGTTGCCTTATGATTGATCATGACGATACCACAGTAGACAGTACTCCAACTATTCATTACCCGGCCCACCGAGAACAAATGAGGAGATTAAACCGGGTTAAAGATACCCTTAGCTTGGAAGATTGGTTCCTTATTAACTATGACCCTGGAATCGGTCCATTTCTTTCCGAGGTCCTGAAACTTAACCAAGAAGAGCAGAGGCTCTGTTATCAGGTTTGGAGGGAATATACCACTGCCATGATCCCTGAGTTTTTTGAAGGCATTCTGTCGCTGCTACAGGACTTTAGGAGCCAAGGAGGTATCGTGGTGGTGGTTTCCCATTCCGAGTCTGACGTGATTAAAAAGCACTATGAGATCCAGCAGGAGGTGCCGGGATTCCTACCGGATCGGATCATCGGTTGGGACGGTGTGGTGGAGAAACATAAGCCCCATCCCTGGCCAGTTTTCAGCGTCATGGAAGAAAACAATCTTTCCAGGGAAGAGATTTTAGTAGTGGATGATTTGAAACCGGGAATACTCATGGCAAACCGAGCACAAGTTGATTCCGTGGCGGTTAATTGGAGTCATCGACATCCTATCATACAGTTAGGGTTGGCAGAATTAGCTACTTATAGCCTTGATTCTATCGAAGAACTACGTCGAATTATTTAATTAGTGTTTCTCACCGTGGATAAAAACGGGAGCTAACTCCCTATCAGTCAAAAACAT
>CAYYNJ010000024.1:0-16476 GCA_964472775.1 uncultured Spirochaetaceae bacterium | reverse complement strand
GATCCGCCTACGGGGATGTTTACGTAAAAACGGGGCCGGTTAGGGAGGACAAAGTGAGCCGCTTCAATTCCCTGGTAACGCCGGTTTTCTGAGGAAGGGGCGGGGGAGACTCTTTTATAAACGAGAAGGATGAACCCATCCGCCTGGTTTCTTAAAGGCACAGGAATCTGAAGGGTTAGTTCGGCACCCTGGAGAAACCGTCCCTTTTCACCGGGAACGATGGCCACCATCTCTTCCAAACCTAGGGAAACAGTTTGCTCATTCAGCTTGGGATGGGATAGATCTACGGTCCCCGAGAGGAACCCGCGGACACTTTCCGCAGACAGGGGCACAAGGAATCCAAGTGTCAGCAGAGATAAGAGCAGTACCTTGTTTCTTGTCATCTTTCTACCCCGGAGAGAAAACTTTCTGGATCGAAGGATCCCCTGGTGTCGCGCAGTTCAAAGTGAAGATGGGGCCCTGTGGAGAGGCCCGTATCCCCCACTTTGCCGATAATCATAGTGGAAGTCACAAATTGATTCAACTCCACCGAATACGACTCCAGGTGCCCATAGAAAGTAGTATAGCCCCCCTCATGCCTAATGGCCACATAATTTCCATAAATATCATCCCACCCCACCGCCACAACCTGACCTTCCCGGGCCGGATTCACCTCGGTACCCCGGGGGGCTGCCAAGTCGATACCGTTGTGGAAGTGAACCTTCCCTGAAATGGGGCTTTCCCGCCAACCATACCGGGAAGTGAGTCTGCCGGAGGGCAGGGGAGACCGGAAGAGGATGGTGAGAAAATAGGCTCTTTCGATGGGATGAAACCTCTCACCCCGAAGGAAAAGGAACTCTTCCTCTCCCCGGGGAGTCATGAGACGGTAGGTTTCCCCCTCGTCGGGACTGCCCCGCCAGGAGCTGATAAAGAGTTCCAGATCTTTCTCGGGTTCTGCGGGAAGAAAGAGTCCCGGCGCATTGGGTACCAGAAGAAGCTGCCCCGGTTCAAGCTGATCGGCCCGGCTCAGGTGGTTTAGGGTGGCTAAAGTCTCATAGGGAAGATTGAACCGGGAGGAGAGGGCAAAAAGGGTGTCCTTTTCGGTACTGCGGTACAGGTAGAGGCTCAAGGGGGTGGGGCCCTTGCCCGCCCGGCTCTGTCGGTAGTAGAAGGAAACATCCTCTTGGAGCTGTTTCAAATGGGTGTCCTGAGGAAGCAGAGAGCGAATTACCGGGTAGAGCTGTTCCAAGGCGGCCTCGTCGGGCAGCGCCGGCGCGGCAGAAAGAATCAGGAGAATAATCACCCGCAGGAGGGACGGTCTCCCCATTAACTTCACCGCCCCCGGCGGGAACCTTTATTCCCGTAGAGCAGCCATCCGTTTAAGAAAAAAGCGGCGGCCAAGACCATCGTTCCCACTATGGGGTATCCAAAACCGTAGATCAGAATGGTGAGATAAAGGGAAAGAACCGCCGCCGCCGCTTTCCCCGCCGTCTTGAGACACCGGTTTCTCAGACTGTGTGAACGGCTCCGTTGTTCCTGTACTGCCGAGGGCCTGAGGTCGGAAACCTTTCGTGAACGGACCTTTAAAAAGGTCCAAACCAGCAGGGCCGCCAAAATAAGGAGGCCGCAGAAGAGGGTATACCCCTGGGGAAACTGGGTGGCGAAAAGCCAGAGGGGATAGATGATGATCAGGCTTACCCCGCCCGCTATGAGAAAGAAAAGGATCAAGGCCGAAATTTTTCTGGCACTTCGGCCGTATCCGCCCAGGATGGTTTTCAGCGTTTCAGCGATGCTCAAAGAGATTCCTCCAAAATTTTCCTTGTGGTTCGGTACAATTCCAGGTTGTCCTGATCTTTCAAGGATTCGGCACACTCCTCCAGATAGATGAGAGTGTCTATCATTTTCTGTTTCAGTCCCAGGGTTTCGTAGACCAGGAAGGCCCGGAAGAAATGATCGTGGGCCAGGAGCCACTCGCCCTGGTTCTGATAGATTCTGCCAAAGGCAAAAAGATCCAGGGCAATACCCAGGTGGTTTTCGATAATTTTGTCGTTCTTCAGCGCTTTGGCGGCATAGCCCAGGGCTTCCTGGTAGCGCCCTTGAAGCGAAGAGAGGGAGGCAAGAAGGTAGTAATTCCCCCCCAACTCGCTGTACTGTTTGTTTTTTTCGTTCAAAACAACCGCTTTGCCAAGAGCCTCCTCGGCTTCGGGGAACCGCTGTTCCTGCTTGTGAGCCGCCGCCAGATTGTGGAGCAGGATGGCCCGTCCTAGGTCATCATCGGAAAGGAGGGCCAGGCCCCGGTTGATGAGTTCCCGCGCCGCAGCGGTGTCGCCCCGGGCCAGCATGAGTTCGCCCTGGAGCCCCAGGGTCCTCCCTTCAATGCCCGGATCATCCAAGGACCGGGCGATGGAGGCGGCCCGGAGAAACTGTGCCTCCGCCTCAATTAGTTCCCCCGTGGCCAGATAAACCATGCCCAGGGAATTGTAAGATTCGGCCGCTCCTTCCTGATGGTCCACCGATAAATTCATGTCCCGGGCCATTTCAAAAAAAGTAACCGCCATGGCAAAATCGCCCCGGTTAAGCCGGGTGTTACCCGCGGCGGTGTATTCGGCGGCCTTGAGGCGGGATTGAGAAACCGGTGCCTGTTCCTGCCCCTTGGGCAGGGATGAACATCCGCTTAAAAAAAGGAGGGCGGTAATTAAAGCCGCCGCAGCGGCGGTTTTCTTAGAAATCTTCATCGCGGTACCCCTGAAAAGTGGTGGGTTGTTCCGGGTCTTGAGAAATGCCCCGTCTTAAAAGGGGATTGTTGGATAGTCCTTCCAAAACCTTTTTCCCCTGGTCCAGGGTGGCCTGGCCGGTGTCCAGGATTCCCGTGATTTGGGGCTGTGTTGAATTGAGATACCCCGCAAAGGTTTCAAGCTGAGCCACGCTCTGGTTAATCGCCGTCAGCAGCTCTTGAATTTGGTCAAAGAGGACATTGTCGTCGTCAAGCAGTGTCGCCACCGAGCCCTGGGGATTGAGAAGTTTGGTCACCAGTTCTTCCGGTTCGGCGGTAAGACCCTGCAGGTCGGCGGAAAGTTTTCCCATGTTATCCAGGGTGAAGGCCAGGGAGGCGGATGTTTCGGCCAAAAGCTGATTCACCTGAGCTACCAAGCCGTCCACATCGGTGAGAATGGCCCCCACGGGAAGTGCCGTGTCTCCCTCCATGGCGCGGTTAACCAAGGCCAAGGAAGAGGTGAGATTGAGAACCAAGGCATTAACGTCGTTAACCAAGGGAGCGACGGAGTTGAGGATCTGGGTCACCGCATCGCCGCCTCCCGGCCTTTCCACCAGGCCCATCTTCAGCAGTTTTACCCCTGCGGGAAAATCCAGGGAGGGAATCTCCGAACCTTCGGCGATGGGATCGGTTTTTGTGTTTCCCGGATGGAAGAGGAGTCCTCCTCCCAGACCCAGAGGGTTGACGGCCAACTCCAAAACCGAGTTCTGGTATATCTTTTCGTGGTAGGTGTCATAGACATGAAACCCAATTTCCACATTGTTGTCTTCCAGCAGCATCACCGAATCCACCACGCCTATCTGAAAGCCCTTTAAACGGATAGGCATTCCCGGTTTGAGGTTCACCCCCGAGGTGAACCGGCTGGTGTAATAGTAGTCTTTGGCGAACCATCGCTGGTTTGCCCCCAAGAGTATTAAAATGGCACAGAGGGCGCCAATGGCCAGGAGCACAAAGAGCCCCACTATCTGATCGGCGAATCGGATTTTCAGTTTCATAGTACGGTGCCTTCCATGGATTCCTCCCGAAAATCAAAGGGCAAAGGGATTTTCTCCTTCATCCAATAGGGACAGTATATCATCATTATAAATTCCCAGTTCTTCCAGATACCGTGTGAGAATAACATCGGTCCGGGGCTGCCGGCTCATCTTCAGTTCTTCCTGGGCGCCCTGATCGATTATCCTGCCTTCATCGATCACAACGATGTAGTCAGAGAAGCTGGCCAGGAACCGGGGATCGTGGCTGGTCAAAAAGATGGTGGTTCCCCGGGCTTTCAGGCCCTTCAGGTAATCGGTGATCAGTTCCGCCGCATGGGGGTCCACCGAAAGAAGCGGGTCGTCCAGAAAGAGAATATCCGGATTGTTCACCACACTCCGGGCAAAGGAGACAATTTTCCTCTCTCCCGTGGAAAGCTGGGAAGGGCGAAGCTGCAGGCTGTCCCGGTACCCCAGCTGACGAAGCAGGGCCTCCGCCCGGCCCTGAAGTTCTTTTGCGGGCGTAGCGGGGTAGTGGTACCGAACCGGCAGGGTAATGTTGTCATAGATCGATTTATTCGACCAAAGGGCGGCGTCTTGGAAGCAGAATCCCGTTTTAAGCCGAAATTCATCTTCCCGGCGGGGGGTAAGGCTTTGAAGGCTGCGTCCCCCGTAGAGTACCTCTCCGGCGTCCGGGGGGATAAGTCCCGCCGCCATCTTGAGGAGACTGGTTTTTCCCGATCCGGAAACACCGATGACGGCGGTAGATTTTCCCCGGTGAAGGTTCAGGTGAATTTTATCGAGGATGATGACTTTATCACGAATGTAGCTGACTTCTCTAAGCTCGATGTCGGACAATCTATCCTCCCCATTTTTTTTTCGGCGCTAACCGCTATGCCGGGACGGCAAAACCGCTCCCGTACCGAGTGCTATAAGTAGTAGATCAGGGTGATGACGATGTTGGCCACCATGCAGTAGGCAAAACTCTTTCCCACCGCCTGAATCGCCATCACCGGAACCTCGGTGGAGGATTGTTCTACCTTGAACCCGCTGAAGGTGGAAACCACCGAGATGATCACCCCGAAGACCAGGCTCTTCAGGAGGGCGGAAAAAATATCCTCCGGCTGAAGGGTGATGAGAAGATTCCGCATATAGTCCTGGATGTCCAGGGAAGAAAAAATCCTGGCCACCACGAAACTACCCATGAGACCGAAGATATTGAAGTAGATATTCAGCAGCAGCAGGCTGATGGTAACACCCAGGAACCGGGGAACCGCTAAAAAGGAAATAGGATTGATTCCCGAGGCCGTATAAGCCTCCAGCTCATGATTAACCGCCATGCCTCCGATTTCTGTGGCAATGGCGGTGCCTGAGCGGGCTATGATGATGAAGGCCGTCAAGATGGGGCCCAGCTCCCGTGTGATGATGCCGATGAGAATAGTGTAAGCCAGGTTATCCTGGAGAAACTGGCTCAACATCGAGAGCCCCTGGATGATGATCACCGCCCCCAGGGCCAAAGAAATGAGGGTGATAATTCCCAAGGCCTCTACGCCGGTGAACAAAATCTGCATGGTCATCACCTTGTAACCTATCTTGCGCTTCCGGAAAAAGGCGGGAATGTTCTTCAATATCTGCAGGAAAAAACCCGCCTCGTAGAGGGCGTCGAGGAACTTGAGGTTGAACCAGTGACCGACCGTTGAAAGCATGTTTCCTCCTGGATGAGATTTTTAAAGAATACCCTAGGGACGAAGCATATTCAACAATGAAAAACGAAGAATCTTACGG
Source organism: uncultured Spirochaetaceae bacterium (assembly GCA_964472775.1). Lineage (GTDB taxonomy): Bacteria > Spirochaetota > Spirochaetia > UBA9216 > UBA9216 > CAYYNJ01. Next base: position 10,968 of record CAYYNJ010000024.1, on the reverse strand, counting down.
AACGTAATTTATATCCCCGGTGAAAACCCCTAGGTAAATCTCTCCACCACCTCGTCGTAGGAGGGGGGGATTTTGCTGCCCCATCCGGTGCGGCCCAGTTTTCTGTTCGGCATATTGTCGCCGTGAAAGTCCGACCCCGCCAAGGAAAGGAGGCCGTTACGTTCCGCCATCTCCTGGAGCCGGCGGGTGCGGTTGCGGTTCGCCGAAGGGTGCATGGTTTCCATCCCGCCGATACCCAGATCTTTCCAGCGGGGGATTTGATTCTCCAGGTCGGTCAGGTTCATCTGAAGGGAAAGCGGATGGGCCACCACCGGGATACCGCCGGCGGCGAGGATCCTTTCGATTCCTTCTTCCAGGGTCAGAACCTGCTTGGGAATGTAAAACGGCCGGCCCGGGGTGAGAAATCTCTGAAATGCCTCCTGGGCCGATTCGCAAACCCCGCGGTTCACCAGGTAGGCGGCGAAGTGGGGCCTTCCCACCACCTTATCTCCCGCCAGGGCGCTGATATCTTCGTAGGCGGCGGGAATTCCTTCCCGGTTCATCAATTCAACCATCTGCCGGTTCCGGTCATCCCGGTAGTCTATTATCTGTTTTAGCCTTTCTTCCAGCCTGTCTAAATTCCTCTTTAACCCCAGGCCCAGGAGGTGAAACTCTCCCCGGGGAACCTCCACCGAAATCTCGATGCCGTTGATGAAAGTGATACCCCAGTCCTTCGCCGCCGTCCCCGCCTCGGTCAGCCCAGAAGCGGTGTCGTGATCCGTCAGGGCCAAGGCGGTGACGCCCTTTTGGGCTGCCAGGGCCACCAGGTGCGCAGGGGTGAAGGTTCCGTCGGAGAAGGTGGAATGGGTGTGGAAATCGATCATGAGAGTGAGCATACAGGAAGGGGTGGGGAAGCGCAATGAGACCTGCGGTGAAAAGATGTTTCTTTGTTTTGCCTGGAATGATCTTTCGGTAAAATGGGAATATCTGTGGAAGAAGAGTTCGTGTTGACACTGGAAAGTAGTAGCCTTACAATTCAGGGTAAGAATGGATAAAAATAAATGCCGAAATCAATAAACTATAAAGCTAATTCCATCGTCTATTTCAAAGGGGATACCACCGAGTACATCTATATCCTCAAATCCGGCAAGGTGGGCCTTCGTTTTAACGATATCGAAACGGGACAGGAAATGCATGATCTGATACAGACCGGCGAGTTCTTCTCGGTGAAGGCGGCCCTGGGACGCAACCCGAAAGAAGAAACGGCGGTGGTTCTGCAGGACGCAGAGATTATCGCCTTCACGGTGCCCGAGTTCGAGCAGATGGCCATGCAGAATACCAGGATCATCATGAAGATGCTCAAGGTCTTTTCCAATCAGCTCCGCCGTATTCACAAGCAGGTCCGCAACCTCCTCTCCGCCGGAGAGTCGGTGAACCCCGAAACCGGACTTTTCCGAATAGGCGGCTATTATCTGAAGAAGGGCCGGTACAGCCAGGCCCTCTATGCGTTTCAACGGTATCTAACCTACTATCCCTCGGGGCAATACGCCTCGGAAGCCGCCGATAACATCCAAACAGCGGAAAAACGGCTGCAGGCCGGCGGCGGAACCACTTCCACCGCCTCTCCCCGGGGAGGGGCTCCCGCCGCATCGGGTCAAGGGCTTTCCCCGTTGGCCAAGCAGTACTACAACGCCGTGAGCCTTTTCAGCCAACAGAAATTCGGTGAAGCCTTGACGGAATTCCGGAAAATATCCGAAGACGGGAGTGACCGGGAGTACCTGGCCAAATCCCTCTTTGAGATTGGACGCTGTTTTTTTAGTCTTGGTGATTTCGATAAGTGTATTGCCCACTACACCGGAATGGTTCAACAGTATCCGAAGCATCCCGATCTGGTGGAAGCCCTCTACTACGTAGGCTCTTCCTACGAGAAGAAGGGAGATGCTTCTAAAGCAGCCAATTTTTACAACAAGATTCTTTCCATGGTAGGGGAGGAAGCCCCGGTACACCGGAAGGCAAGAAGGGCTCTGAAAGCCCTGGAGGGCGTTTAGATGGCTCTTGACATGGCGATTTTTGAAAGGTTTGCCAAGACCTATCAGAAGGGAGATATTATTTTCTGCGAATACGAACCGGGGGATACCTTCTATCTTATCCAAACCGGCCGGGTGCAGATTGTTAAGATTATGGATGATATCGAGAAGATTATCGATATTCTTCAGCCCGGTGAGATTTTCGGTGAAATGGCCATCTTGGAAGAAGCCCCCCGTTCCGCCACCGCCGTAGCCCAGGATAAGGTGAAGGCTTTGGAATTTAACCGGGAAAACTTTGAAGTGCTCATGCAGGGGAACCCGCAGATCGCCTTGAAGCTTTTGAAGTTGTTTACCAAGAGAATCTACGACCAGAAGCGGCGGTTCATGATCCTGACCTTAGATGATGTCCAGGCCCGGGTAGCCGATGTGTTTCTGATGCTCTATGAAACCCAGGGCGGAACCGCCGGAGACGACGAGAACAGCCGAACCTTTCAGACCTCGGTGGACGACGTGGCCCACTGGGCGGGAATGAGCCCCGAGGATTGCCGAAAGGTTCTCAATCACTTCATGACCCAGCGCCGCATCGAAATCTATCCTGACCGGATCGAAGTAAAAAATATTAACGATTTTGTTCGATTCGTCAGCAGCCGGAGAAAGGTCCAGAAGAGCGATTAGATGCTGTACGAGATTCAAAATCCGAAACAATTCGAAAATGAAGGATTCCGCCGCTGGTTCACCGATGATTCCTTCGACCTGATTGTCTGGTACACCGAGCAGCAGCTTCTCGAAGGATTCCAGCTTTGTTACGACAAAGGAAGCCGTGAGAAGTGCCTTTCATGGCGGGAAAGCGGCAGCTACACCCACACCGGCGTGGACGACGGCGAGGTTTACGGACAGAACAAAATGAGCCCCATCCTTGTGGCGGATGGGGTTTTTGACAAATGGAAGGTAGCCAAGGCCTTTAAAGCCGCCGGAAAAGATATGGACCCCAAGGTTTTTGCCTTTGTCTATCGGAAACTTTTAGAGTTCGGCGGTATTTAAACCAAGCCAACACATCTTATTCTCAATTTCTTCCCTCAGATCCTCCCCTTTTCATGATGTCAGTAACCCCTTTTCTCTTAAAAAAACCTCCAAAATCCTTTTTTTCGGCAGGTAAACCGCTTAAAGGGGTTGAATATCTATAGAGTTCTATGTAAATATATAGAGGTCGAAGTAAATAGATTGATTTGGCTTATGTAAAGTGCCTATAAGATAATGAAATACTTAATTTTTGTAGTTAATTCCAAGAAGAATTACATAAAACAACATAGAGCAGAATACAAATCAAAATTTAATTCTATAACAAGACCAAAGGAGAACCTCTTCAATGGCATTGGTTGAAGTAAAAGATCTGTATAAAATTTTTGGTCCCAGCCCGCGACGGGCCATCCCCCTGATAAAGGCGGGACAGACCAAACAGGAAATCAAGAAAAAAACAGGATGCACCATAGCAATCAACGGGGCTTCCTTCGAGATTCACAAGAAAGAGACCTTCGTGGTTATGGGGTTATCGGGGAGCGGGAAGTCAACCTTCATTCGTTGTCTCAACAGACTCATCAAACCCACCGCAGGTCAGATCCTCATCGATGGACAGGATATCGTTCTCATGAACACCGAAGAGCTGCAGGAATTGCGGCGGTACAAGATGTCCATGGTATTCCAGAATTTTGGCCTACTGCCCCATCGGAATGTGGTGAATAATGTGGAATTCGGCCTGGAAGTCAGCGGTATGGAGAAAGAACCCCGCCGGGCTAAGGCGCTGAAAGCACTCAGCTTGGTAGGCCTCGAAGGGTTCGAGTACAGTATGCCCAACGAACTTTCCGGAGGAATGCAGCAGCGGGTCGGTCTGGCCCGGGCTCTGGCAAACGACCCTGAGATTCTTCTCATGGACGAAGCCTTCAGCGCCCTGGACCCCCTGATACGCTCGCAAATGCAGGATGAGCTGCTGGAACTTCAGGCGAAGATGCATAAAACCATCATTTTTATCACCCATGATTTAGATGAAGCCCTGAAATTAGGGGACCGTATCGCCATTTTAGGCCCCGACGGACGGGTCAGGCAGATCGGAACCCCCGAAGCCATATTGGCCCATCCCGCCGATGATTACGTGAAAGAGTTCGTCCAAAATGTGGACCGGACCCGGGTTATCACCGCCAATACCATCAAGCACCGCTGCTCGGTGCTGAACCATACCAAGGACGGTCCCCGGGCGGCCCTTCACCTCATGGAGAAAGAGAAGAAATCTTTCGCCTACATCATCGATTCCAACCGGACACTCAAGGGGATAGTCAGGATTGAAGATGCCGCCCGGCTGGTGAAAGAGAAAAAAGACGATCTTTCGTCGATTATTCGCCACGATTTTTATACCACCTACGTAGATACGCCCATTTCAGATCTTCTCGGCACCGCCATCGAATCGAAGTATCCCCTGGCGGTGATTGATGATCAGGGTTCTTTTCTTGGGATCGTCGACCGGGAAGCCATCATTGTCGAAGTTAACGAAGGTGCCGATGACTCGGGAGCACCGATAGTGTTCAGTGAGATTCTGGAACAGAACGGCAACGGTGAAGACAATTCCGGTGAAACTGAAAAAAACAGGAAAGAGAGTTAAGGACTTATGGATAAACTACGTGAAATATTTGATATAGGGGCGGGGTTCGAAGCGGCCATCGACTGGCTTACCGAACACGCCGACTGGCTTTTTGATTTTATCGCCGCCGTGGTAGAAGGCTTTTTGGATGGTGTTAATTGGGCCTTCCATCTTTTACCGCCGCCGCTGATGATTATTCTTTTTGTTGCCATCGCCTGGTTTGCCGCCAGCCGGGGGGTCGCCCTGTTCAGTGTTATAGGGTTTACCCTGATTTACTACATGGGGTATTGGTCTGAGACCATGGACACCCTGTCCCTGGTTTTTTCGGCGGTAATCTTCGGTCTTCTAATCGGAGTACCCCTGGGAATCTGGGCTTCCAAATCGGATAAGGCGTGGAACATTTTACGGCCCGTTTTGGACTTCATGCAGACCCTGCCCGCCTTTGTTTACCTGATACCGGCGGTGCTGCTTTTCAAGCTAGGCCCGGTACCCGGTGTCATTGCCACCTTGATCTTCTCTCTGCCCCCGGCGGTCCGTTTGACCAACCTGGGGATACGGCAGGTACCCGTGGAAATAAAGGAAGCATGCCGGTCCTTCGGGGCCACCCCCAAGCAGATGCTTCTGAAGGCCGAACTACCCGTGGCGCTGCCCACCATAATGGCCGGGGTCAACCAGACCATCATGCTGGCCCTTTCTATGGTGGTTATCTCGGGGATGATCGGTGCCGGAGGTCTGGGGAACGTGGTTCTTAAGGGAATCACCCAGCTGAGGATCGATATGGGTTTCGAGGGAGGCATCTCCATCGTTATTCTGGCGATTTTTCTTGACCGGGTCACCCAGGCCCTGAGCGACGCCTCGGGGCGTCAGAAATAATACGCAATTTTCCGGAAATTTTAATCCGGATCTAAATATTTGTTTTTTCTTAAGGAGGAAAACATGTTCTCAATTCGTAAGACACTTATTACAGTCCTTCTTGTTTTATCCCTGGCGGGAACTATCTTTGCCGGCGGACAGCAGGACGGCGCTGAAGCGGTAAAAACCGCTAATCTGGTTTACGCCAACTGGGAAGAAGGCATTGCCTACACTAACCTGGCTAAGGTAGTTCTGCAGGACAAGATGGGCTATGATGTTACCATCACCGCTTCCGACGTGGCGCCCGCCTACGCCAGTGTGGCCGCCGGCGACCAGGATGCCTTCATGGAAACCTGGCTCCCCGTGCTTCATAAAGACTACATCGAACGGTACGGCGACGACTTTGTCGATCTCGGCCATGTCTACGAAGGAACCCTGAGCGGTCTGGCCATTCCCGTCTATATGTACGACGCAGGCATCAAGACCATCTCTGATCTCCTCAAACCCGAAGCCATGGAGAAACTCGATAAGACCATCACCGGTCTCGACGCCGGCGCGGGAATCATGAAGACCACCGAAGAAAACGTCATGCCCGCCTACGGCTTAGGCGATGCGGGATACAAGCTCTTAGCCTCCTCCGGCCCCGCCATGATGGCTTCCCTGAAGGACCGTTACAACAGTGAAGAGTGGATCGTGGTTACCGCCTGGAAACCCCATTCCATGTTCGGATACTTCGACCTGGTCTTTTTAGAACAGGACAAAGAAACCGTTTGGGGATCTGGTAACATCCATATCACCGCCCGGAAGAACATCAAGGAAGACAAGCCCGAACTGGCTCAGTTTCTCTCCAACATGTTCCTGACCAACTCTGAAGTAGGATCCCTCATGGTAGCTATCCGTGAATCCAGCAAGAGTGAAGAAGAAGCCGCCCGGGAATGGCTGGCTGCCAATGAAGACGTGGTGGCTGACTGGATCCCCCGGTAAAAAAACGTTGAGAGACTATCCGGCCCGGGGGATTTCCTCCGGGCCGTTTTCATTTTCTGGCCCGTTGTGCATGAATTACCCCGTGATAGACCGGTGGTGATATGGTACAATCGAGGCTCTTTTAAGATGGATTATTGCCGTTGAAGTTGGAAAATCTACCGAATTGGGCAATCTTTCAAGCACCGTGCGAATGGGAAGGTAAGGATGACCACAGAAAAAAGCGATGAGCTGCTCTCCAGTATCCGACGAATTATCCGGGCCGTGGATGTCCACTCAAAAGATTTACTTAAGCAGTACGGCCTCACCGGCCCCCAGCTGATCCTGCTGAAGGAAATCGGCCGCTCCCAGCTTATCAGTGTATCCGACCTGGCCAGGAAAGTCAGCCTCAGCCAGGCCACGGTAACCAATATCGTGGTGCGGCTGGAGCAGCAGGGTTATCTTAAACGGCGGAAAGGGGAGGGCGACAAGCGGAAGGTTTACGTAGATATATCCGAGAAAACCCGGAAGATCATCGATAGTAATCCCAGCCTTCTTCAACTGACCTTTGTCAAAAAATTTCAGAACCTGGCAGAGTGGGAGCAGTCCCTTCTTCTTTCGTCCCTGCAGAGGGTGGCCTCCATGATGGATGCCCAGAACCTTGATGCGGCCCCCCATCTTTTCAGCGATCCCCTGGAGGGCCTGGAGAACGATCCGGATTATTAGAATTCTCTTTCTTTTGTTAAAAAAGGAGGCAACCGATCATGCATGTTCTTGAAAAGATTCGGCAGAGCCTGATGAAAGGCGAAATTCTCTACCTTCAGACCCATAATTTCCCCGACCACGATGCGGTGGCCTCCGCCTTCGGCCTGCAGGTGTTGTTCCAGGCCCTGGGGGTGGAAACCCGAATCATCTACGAGGGGGAGATTCAGCGGCAGTCCCTCCATGAAATGATAAAGCAGCTAGGGATCGGCATCACCCACAACGAACATCACGGCCTCTGTGAAAAAGATAAAATTCTTATTGTGGACGGCTGCAAGGGCAACAAAAACGTCACCGACCTGATCGGAGACGAGATCGCCGTGATCGACCATCACCGGACCAGCGCCCCCGACGACGTCCCCTTTTCCGATATCCGTCCCGGTTACGGCGCCTGCGCCACCATCGTGGCTTCCTACTATGAAGACCTTTCCATCGAGGTTCCCCGCCATGTGGCCACCGCCCTGATGATAGGCATCAACATGGATACCGCCCTGCTCACCCGGGGAGTCTCGGAGGATGACATCGATCAATACTCCCGGCTCTACAAAATATCCGACGTGCGGCTCCAGAATACGGTACTTCGCAACTACATACAAACCAAGGACCTCAAATTCTACCGCCATGTGATTGAGAATGTGACCATCAGCGACGGTATTGCCTACTGTTTTTTTGATCAGGGATGCAACCAGAACCTCATGGGGATCCTGGGAGATTTCCTCTTGGCCCTGGAAGAGGTGGATTTTGTGATCCTGGGGGCCCGGAACCGGGACAAGGTGAATTACAGCCTCCGCAGTGAAGAAGAAAAATGGAACGCCGCGGCGATCATTCAAGAGGCCCTGCAGGGCATCGGCTTCGGCGGCGGCCATTTCGACATGGCGGGGGGAATTATTCAGGATATGGCCCGGTTTGATGAAAGAGCGGTGAGGGAGCGGATTCTTCAGCGGCTGCGGGGGGAGGGCTGAACGGGGGGAATCATCGGCTGAAAGAGGCTATTGAAATCTTTTTCGTTATTTGGTACTTTCCCATAAGCGCCGGATAAAGCCGGCTACCACCGCCCGCCCCACGCGCCAGAATAGCTCAGCGGTAGAGCAGCTCACTCGTAATGAGCAGGTCAAGGGTTCAATTCCCTTTTCTGGCTAAAGGCGGGCTTTTTTTGTCTCCTCCCGGTTGAGCCTAACTCTTTCACACCGGCCTTACTGGTGATACAATTAAGCCATGAATATTATCTGCGGCACCTGTTCCTGGAATTATGATTCCCGGGTTGGGTCGGTCTCCCCCTGCAAAGAAAATTCCGCTGTCGCTTATCTCAATCATTTCGTCAAGAAATTCCGAACCGTGGAAATCGACAGCTAATTGTACCGTCCTCTTGACTATGGAACAGGTAATTTTACAGGTATAATTCACCATGAGAACAACGCGAAGGAGTCATAAATGAAAACCATTGGATGGATTGGAACGGGAGTCATGGGATCTTCCATGGCCGGTCATATTCTGGCGGCGGGGTACCCCGTCAACGTGTATAACCGCAGCAAAGAGAAAACCCGCCCCTTGACTGATAAGGGAGCGATCTGGCGGGAAAGCCCCGCGGAGGTTGCCGCGGTCAGCGATATGGTCTTTGCCATCGTGGGTTACCCCGAGGATGTGCAGGAAGTCTTTCTGGGAACCCAAGGGCTCCTCTCCACCGCCCGGGAGGGAGCCATTTTGGTAGATATGACCACCTCCGAACCCAGCCTGGCCCGGAGAATCTTCGAGGAAGGAAAGGCCAAGGGAGTCTCCGTCCTGGATGCCCCGGTTTCCGGCGGCGATGTGGGGGCCAAAGAAGCCCGCCTGGCCATTATGACCGGAGGCGAAAAGAAAACCTACGACCAGGTCCTTCCCCTGTTTCAGCTCATGGGAAAGAATATCGCCCTCATGGGCGGCCCGGGGGCCGGTCAGGATACGAAAATGGTCAACCAGATTCATATTGCCTCCACCATGGTAGGGCTGGTTGAAAGCCTGCTCTATGCCCATAAAGCCGGTTTAAAGATGGAAGAGGTTATCGGCCTGATTGAGAAGGGGGCCGCCGGTTCCTGGTCTCTTTCCAACTATGGACCCCGCATTGCCAGGGGCAATTTCGATCCCGGGTTTTTTGTCAAACACTTTGTCAAGGATATGGGCATCGCTTTAAAGGAGGCCCGCCGCATGAACCTTTCTCTTCCCGGTCTGGCCCTGGCCCAGCAGTTCTACATCGCCGCCATGGCCCAGGGAATGGAAAACCTGGGGACCCACAGCCTCTATAAGGTTTTTGAGAATTTAAACAGTTAGGGAGCCTTAACCTGATAGAGGAGAGGGAGCGGGAAAGGGAGGCAGGCCGCATCAGGAATATCGGGTTCTCTTTTCATGATACCCTGCCGGGTTTAAACAGGATCATTATGCTGAGCCCATGAAAGGGGTATCGCCGTGACGGTGATGGAACCCCTGAAGGGGGGTGTCGGTATTACCGCACCAGGCTTTTCAAAAACATGATACAATACCTGGGCAAGAGGATGAAACGTGTATAATCAGAATCCTGAACAGATTGCCAGAGATACCATTGATAAAATGCTCATAGATGCCGGATGGCTTGTTCAATCCAAAGGCAAAGTTGATTTATCGGCTAACAAAGGGGTGGCTGTCCGGGAATATCAAACTGATGTGGGGCCTGCTGATTATGTTCTTTTTATCGAGAGAAAGCCGGTCGGTATTATTGAAGCAAAGCGGGAAGATGAAGGGTTTCATTTAACCAGTGTAGAAGAACAATCCAATGAATATGCCGGTGCGAAGCTTAAATATCTGAACAATGAGCCCCTTCCCTTTATCTACGAAAGTACGGGAACGCTCACGCGGTTCACCGATAAACGGGACCCGAAACCCCGGAGCAGAAGGGTTTTCAGTTTTCATCGGCCGGGAACCATTGAACAATGGATAAAACAGGGCAAGAGCCTCCGGGAACGGTTGCAGGACCTTCCGCCTCTTGATCCTGCCGGTTTGCGGCCCGCCCAGATTGTGGCCATTGAAAACCTTGAAGCCTCCTTTAAAAAGGACCGTCCCAAAGCATTGATCCAGATGGCTACCGGATCGGGAAAGACCTTTACCGCGGCGACGTTTATCTATCGTTTACTGAAACATGCCAACGCCAAACGAATTTTGTTTTTGGTCGATACCAGGAACCTGGGAGAGCAGGCGGAACAGGAATTCATGACCTTTCAGCCTACCGACGACAACCGGAAGTTTACCGAGCTCTACAATGTGCAGCGGCTCTCATCCAGCCACATCGCCAATGACAGTCAGGTATGTATTTCCACCATCCAGCGCCTGTATTCCATATTGCAGGGTGAGGAACTGGATGACAGCGCTGAGCTGGAAAATCCGGAAGAGAACAGCTGGTTGAAACAGCAGACCAAAAAAAAGAACGCCATTCCCGTGGAATACACGGAGCGGGTACCCCTAGAGCAGTTCGATTTTATCGTTATTTACGAATGCCACCGGTCCATTTACAACCTCTGGAAACAGGTTCTGGATTATTTCGATGCCTTCCTGATCGGCTTAACCGCCACGCCCGATAAACGGACCTTCGGGTTCTTCAATGAAAATGTGGTGAGCCAGTACACCTACGAAGAGTCGGTGACCGATGGGGTCAATGTGCCCTACGATGTCTACACCATCGAGACCGATATCTCCCAAAAGGGAGAGGTCATAAAAGCCGGCTGGTACGTTGACCGCCGGGACAAGCTGACGCGG
>CAYYNJ010000023.1:16129-16595 GCA_964472775.1 uncultured Spirochaetaceae bacterium | reverse complement strand
CCGTCCCGACTACCGGCGTCTTGAGGATCTCAAACAGCGGTTCCCCCGGGTCCCCCTGGGAGCCTTCACCGCCACCGCCAACGCCCGGGTTCGCGAAGACATCAGGGAGCAGCTGGAACTCAAGAACCCCGAGATTCTGGTGGGTTCCTTCGACCGGCCCAACCTCATCTACCGCGCCCTGCCCCGGCAGAAAGGATTTGACCAGCTCATTTCCCTGGTGGAAAAGCAGAAACACGATTCGGGTATCGTCTACTGCCTGCGCCGGAAAGACGCCGAGGCGGCGGCGGCGGAACTGACCCGCCGGGGCTACCGGGCGGCGGCCTACCATGCGGGGCTGGATGACGCTAAACGCCGTAAGGTGCAGGAGCGTTTCCAGAAGGATAAAATCCGGATCATCGCAGCCACGGGGGCCTTCGGTATGGGAATCGATAAGGATGATGTGCGAGTAGTAATTCACGCCGATACC
>CAYYNJ010000023.1:12603-16119 GCA_964472775.1 uncultured Spirochaetaceae bacterium | reverse complement strand
GTCCGCTTCGTCATCCACTTAGGCCTTCCTAAGAGTCCGGAGCATTATCAGCAGGAAGCAGGCCGGGCGGGACGGGACGGGCTGGAAGCGCGCTGTACCCTTCTCTACTCCGGGGCTGACTTGGCCTTCTGGCGGTATATGCAGGGCCAGGAAGAAAACGGCGCCCCCGGGGCGGCGGAGGAACAGCTCAACGCCGTCTACCGGTACGCCGCAGGCTCCCGATGCCGGCATGCCTACCTGTCTGCTTACTTCGGTGAAACCCTGGAAAGCACTAACTGCGGTGCCTGCGATGTCTGCCTGGGGGAACTGCCGGAACAGGACGACGGCACCCTGATAGCCCGGAAAATCCTCTCCGGGGTGGCCCGGCTCAAGGAGGGATTCGGGGCCGAATACAACGCCCTGGTCCTTTCGGGCAGCCGGGACAAGCGGATCCTCGACTACGGTCACGACGAATTAACCACCTACGGCCTCCTGAAGGATTTCGGCAAACCCGCCATCCGGGACTGGATGGACCAACTGGAAGCCCAGGGATTTCTCTTACGGCAGGGAGAATACAACATCCTTAAAATAACCCCCCGGGGCTGGGATTTGATCCGGGGAAACGAGGCGGTTTCCCTGGTTAAGTCCCACCGAAAGGCCCCCAAGGCAACCCAGCGGGAGCTTGAATCCTGGGAAGGGGTTGATGAGGAGCTGTTTGCGGAACTGAAAAAGCTGCGCCGTGCTCTGGCGAGCCGCTCGGGTCTGCCGCCCTTCATGGTTTTCGGAGACGCCACCCTGAAAGATATGGCCCGGCTGAAACCGAAGACCCCAGAGGACCTGCTCCGGGTTCACGGGGTGGGAGAAACAAAGTTAAAGAAATACGGCCCGGAATTCCTGGAGTTCTTCAGAGGCCCTGCCGGTTGAACTCATTCTTCCCTACAATAAGGAGAAAAAAGACCATGAAGAAACCTGACCGAATCCTCACCCTATTGACCCTGCTTATTGTAGTCGCCGCCGCCGCCGCTTCCCTGGCGGGACTGGGGGGATTCTCCGGAGAACCGGGCCCCTTGGTGGAATCACTCCGAGGAGAAACCTTCTTCCTGGACGGCCGGGGGATCTACCGTCTCGACACGGTCTCCTACGCCGCCCAGGCCCGGGGACAGGATTTAGTCACCCTGGCGGTGGGGATTCCCCTGTTATTGGCAGGACTGGTTCTTGCCCGCCGCGGTTCCCTGAGGGGACGGCTACTTCTGACGGGAACCTTGGGCTACTTTCTTTACACCTACACCTCTTATGTGTTTCTGGTGTCTTTCAACGCCCTCTTTCTGCTCTACACCTTCCTTTTTTCGGCATCCCTCTTCGCCTTCATCCTCGCCTTCGCCAGCATCGAAGGCGGCGGGCTGGAAGAACGGCTTTCCCCCCGGTTTCCCCGGCGGTTTCTCGGTTATTTCCAGATCATCCTGGGGCTGCTTCTGCTGCTCATGTGGCTGGGCCGGATCGTCCCGAGCCTGAAGGATTCCGTGCCGCCCCCGGGTCTGGAAATCTACACCACCCTGGTGATCCAGGCCATGGATCTGGGAATCATCGTGCCCGCCGCCGTCGTTTCGGGCCTTCTTCTCCTGAAAAAACACCCCCTGGGGGGGGTGCTTTCGGGGGTTCTGCTGATGAAGTTTTTGACCATGGGGCTGGCCCTGGATGCCATGATGCTGATGATGGTGAAGGCGGGGGTAACCCTGAGTGCGGGAGAGACCCTGATCTTTACGGTTCTCACGGCGGTGGGGTTAATCGCCGCTGGCCTTATGATTTTTTCGGTGAAAAAGGAAGGTTCTCCAGGTCCACGTTCCCCCCGGAAATCATAATCCCCACCCGGCGGCCCTGAAAACGCCCGCGGTTAGCCAACAGCGCCGCCAGGGCCACCGCTCCGGATGGTTCGGCCACCACCTTCAGGCGCTCCCAGATCAGCTTCAGGGCCTGGAGGATCTGATCTTCCGTCACCCGGAAAATCTCCTTCACCCCGCCCTGGATGATGGGAAAGTTGACGTCCCCCAGATGAGTTTTTAGACCGTCCGCCACGGTAACCGGGTTTTCATTAAATTCGATCCGGCCCGATTTCAGGCTTCGGTAGGCATCATCGGCCCCCAGGGGCTCGCCGCCGTAGACCTCGCAGTGCGGTGCGAAGGCCTGGGCCGCCAGCACCGCCCCGGCGATGAGGCCGCCCCCGCCCACGGGGACAAAGAGGGCGTCCAGACCGGACAGGTCCTCGAAGACTTCCATAGATGCCGTGGCGTTTCCCCTGATCACATCGATATCGTTGGAAGGATGAACCAGCACCGCCCCGGTGTCGGACCGAATCTGCCCCGCCGCCGCCTCCCGGGCGGTCATGGTGGGCTCACAGAGGGTGATTTTTCCGCCGTAACCCGCCACCGCCTCCTGCTTCACCCGGGGAGCATTACGGGGCATGACGATGTGGGCGGTGGTTCCGGTCAGATGAGCCGCCAGGGCCAAAGCCTGGGCAAAGTTGCCCGAAGAGTGGGTCACCACGCCCCGGACCCGCTCCTCCTCCGGCAAGGCCAGAAGGGCGCTCAGGGCTCCCCGGATCTTAAAGGCCCCGGCCTTCTGAAAATTTTCACACTTGAAGAAAAGAGAGACCCCAGACATATCGTCAAGAAGACGGCTGGTCAGGATGGGGGTATGGTGGATGTGTTCGGCCATAAGGCGGTGCCTTTTTTTCAAGGTTTTATCGTTCATACCTTTATAATAACCCGGCCATGGTGCTTGGTAAAGAGAGACCGCCTAGGGTTTCGGCGGCTCCGGAACCCCCTCGGTTAATCCATACTCATACCCGTCCATGTAGCAAAGGTGGGATACCAACCCCACCCCGGGGTCCCATCGGAACAAGCGGAAGGCGGCGGGTTCCAGCAGGGGATCCAGGTCATCCACGTCGTGGAACTCCAGCTTATAGCTGAACGATGAGCTGGGGGTGGTATAGGCGGCGGTGCCGTTCCACCGCAGGGAAGCCTCCCGGTGAGTATGCCCCCCCGCCACCGCCTCCACCTGGGGATGGCGGCGGATAATCGCTCCCAGTTCCTCTTTCCCGAGCATCCCCAGGCTGTCGGGATAGGGCATCCCGGTCTCGAAGGGCGGGTGGTGCATGAAGATCACCGTGGGGCGGTCAGGTTTCTCCGAGAGGACCCGGTCGAGCCAGGCCAGCCGGACCGGACAGAGCAGGCCGTGGTGGGTTCCCGGCTCCAGGGTATCCAGGGCGACGATGCGCAGGGGCAGATCCTCCAGGGTGTACTGGACGAATCCGCCCTCCCCCTTAAGGTAGGGATGATCGTGGAACACTTCCACCAGGGATTTCCGCTGATCATGGTTACCGATGACGATGTGATAGGGAACCTTGATTCTATCCAGCTCGCCCTTGACCCTCCGGTAGTCTTCCAGCATACCGTGGTTTACCAGGTCGCCGGTGACCATCACCAGATCCGGCAAAGGTTCAAGGTTGTTGATACTATTTACCGTCTTGACCAGCTGATC
>CAYYNJ010000023.1:8872-12593 GCA_964472775.1 uncultured Spirochaetaceae bacterium | reverse complement strand
GAGGGAAAGGCGATCTTCCGGCCCACGTGAAAGTCGGTAATCTGCGCAATGGTGAAGGTTTTTTTCCAATCTACCATGACTAATCTCTCCTCTGATGGTTATTTCGGCTCCGCCGGAGCAAAGGCCCAGTCTAGGGCCTAGGTCGATTTCTTTCCGCCCCGCCCCAGGGTGGTGGCAACAACAACCACCGAAGTAGTTACAATCAGGATAAAAGAGATGGCGTTAATCACCGGGGTGGAACCGTCTCTAACCTGGCGGTAGAGATTAATAGGCAAGGTGGACTGGGAGCCCACCAGAAACATGGTGGTGTTAAAGTTTTCAAAAGACATCAGGAAGGCCACGGCGGCCCCGCCGATGATGGAAGGCCGCAGGTACTTAAGGGTAATAAACCAAATGACCTGAAACCGGTTAGCCCCCAGGTTGGCCGCCGCTTCTTCCAGGGTGCGGTCGAACTTTTTCAGCCGTGCCAGAATCACCATGGTGACGATGGTGGTGATGAAAGAAAATTGACCCAGCACCACCAGCCCCGTACTGGGGGTCAGGAATTTCAGGTAGATGCCGAAGGTGTCTTCGATAAAAATACTGATGGAATTGGTAAAAAGCAGGATGGAGATACCCAGGATGACCCCCGGGATGACCAGGGGGGCCAGCATCAGAAAATAGAGAACCCCTTTGAAGCGGAAGTTTTCCTGTTCAAAGAGAAACGCCGCCAGGGTTCCCACGGTGGTGGAAAGCAAAGAAACCATCACCGCCACCCGAAAGGAGGTAAAAATACCCCTCAGGTTGGTGCTGTCATTAAAAAGGCCGATCTTGTCGGGACCTTCCCCGAAGAACCAGTCCAGGGTGAAACCCTTCCAGGGCAGGGAGGGAAACAGGGAATCGTTGAAGGCGAGAATCATGGTAATTACCAAGGGGGCGAAGAGAAAAAGAATGAAAATCACGATGAACAAGGTAAAGGCAACCTTGTAGGCTTTTGAGCTAGGCAGGGTCCGTATCATTTTACCACCTTACTGAATTCCTGTTTTGTCAATTTCAGGGCAATCCAGATTATTAAAGATGACAACAGCAGCAGCAGGAAGCCGAAGGCGCTGCCCTGGTTCCAGTTAAAGTACACCACTATCTGGTTGTAGATCTGTTCGGTGAACCAGAGGGCGTTTTTTCCCCCCATGAGCTTCGGAGTCAGGTAGCTGCCCAGGACCAGCATAAAGACCATGATGCTTCCCGACATGATCCCCGGCATACAGTAGGGGATGATGATTTCTTTCCAAATGATGATTTTTTTCGCTCCCAGGTCGTGGGCGGCCTCGATGAGGGAATCATCGAGGTTTCCCATGACCCCCACAATGGGAACCACCATAAACAGCATGGAGGTATAGACCAGCCCCATGACCATGGTGATGTCGTTGTAGAGCATTTCCACCGGCTCTTTGAAAAAGCCTATTCCCACCAGAAAGGCGTTGAGCACCCCGCTCTCCCGCAGTAAAATCATCCAGCCGTAAACCCTTATGAGTTCGCTCACCCAGAAGGGGACCAATATCATCACCATAAGGAGGCCCTGGGCCCGGAACCCGGCGATTTTAGTGATGTAGAAAGCCACGGGAAGGGATATGGCCAGAACGATCAGGGTCACCAGGATGGAATAGCCGGCGGTACGGGCGAAGGTGAGCCAGTAAATAGGTTCTGTAAAAAAGTTCTTATAGTTATTTAGAGTAAACTCATGGGAACGGCTTCCCAGAAAAGACATGCGCAGCAGTTCCAGATGGGGAAGCACCACGAGAAGAAAGAGCCAAAGAAAAACCGGCACGAAAAAAACAAAAAAGCTCCACCGGAAGGGGGCGCGGTTAGATTTCATCTTGGTAGATCCTCTGCTCGGACTTCCGAAAACAAACCGCCGCATCGGGGTCCCAGCCGATTTTGATCCTATCCTTGGCCTGAATATAATCAAACTGCCGGTTCTGGGGCAGGGCCACAATCAGTTCCGTGCCGGTATTCTCGGGAGTCACCAGAAGCCGGCTGTTGCCGCCGTCGAAAAGGATAGCTTTAACATCGGCGTTCAGCACATTAAAGGACGGCTTAGGGTTGGAGGGATTGATAATCATCGCTTCAGGTCTCACGAACATCTCGAACTCATCCACATCCGGCAGATTAAAGGCGTCGGAGAGGTTGTACCGGAGACCTTCTTTTGTCATGGCTTGAAAGTTCCCCGATTCATCCTTGGCCAGGCGCACCGAGAATTTGTTGTTTTCTCCGACAAACTGGGTCACAAAGGATGAGGCCGGTTTGTTGTAGAGGTTCTGGGGGGTATCGAGCTGTTCAAAGTGGCCGGCGTTCATCACCGCCACGGTATCGCTCATCACCATGGCTTCGGATTGGTCGTGGGTGATGTAGACAAAGGTGGTGCCCACCTTAACCTGAAGCTTCTTCAGTTCCACCTTCATGTGTTCCCGGAGCTTCGCATCCAGGGCACCCAGGGGTTCATCCAGGAGCAACACCTCCGGCTCTAAAACCAGACAGCGGGCGATGGCAATCCGCTGTTTCTGTCCCCCCGACAGCTGGGTCACCTTCTTGGCTCCGTACTCGGGCAGCCCCACACTCTCTAAGATTTTATCGACCTTGGCTTTTACCGAAGGCCCCCGTTCTCCCCGACGTTTCAGCCCGAAGGCGACGTTTTCGTACACATTCATCATGGGAAACAGGGCCAGCTGCTGAAAGACCAGATTCACCGGCCGTTTATCCGGAGCGATCCCCGCCATGTCCTTGTTTTGTATCATGATGGAGCCGTTGTCGGGCTGGTAAAAGCCCGCCAGCATCCGCAGTAGGGTGGTTTTTCCACAGCCCGAAGGGCCGAGGATAGAAAAAAACTTGCCGTCTTCCACGTCGAAGGTAAGGTTATCGACGGCGGTAAAACTGCCGAACATCTTAGTCAGATTTTTAACCGAGAGAGCTGCCTGCATGGTGTTACGTCCTGTAGAATAAATAAGCCGGAAGCAGGCTTAACACCTGCTTCCGGAAGGTACTTTAAAACTGATTCTTAGTTGGCGGCGCGGATCTTATCCATCACCTTGCCTTCCATTTCTTCGAGCCCTGGGGGCACCGTGGGATACCAGTTAGTGATGGCGAGAGCCTCGGGGGGCAGTCCCCGGGCGAAGTTGGCGGCAATTTCAGGATCCAGATACTTGCCTGCGTCCTTCGAGGCGGTGCCGTAGGTTTCGGCATTGGTGAAAACCGCGGCGTTTTCGGGTCTCAGGATGAAGTTGATCCATTTATAGGCCCCTTCCACATTCTCGGATTTGGCGGGAATGGTGAAGGTATCCACCCAGGCCAGGGGGCCGCTTGTGTGGGCAATATAGTCGATGGCGGGATTTTCCGCATAGAGTTTCCACCCCAGCTGTTCCCAGGCCATGGCGGCCCAGATTTCTTCGGAACGCATGGATTCCAGAAGCTGGTCGGCGTTGTCGTAGTAGTTTCTCACCACCGGTTTGGCCTCGATAAGAACCTTTTCCATGTCGTCCAGGAAAGCCTGATAGCCTTCAAGATCGGCATAGAGGGCAAAGGGGTCGTAGCCCAGGGAGAAACCCATGCCGATCAAGGTGGGGCGGACCATCCGGTAAGAGACTCGGCCGGTGTATTTGGGATCCAGGAGATCTTTATAGTCTTTAATTTCGGGAGCCAAAGCCTTGTTGACGATGAGTCCGGAGGTTCCGTAGACGTGGGGCACCCC
>CAYYNJ010000023.1:777-8862 GCA_964472775.1 uncultured Spirochaetaceae bacterium | reverse complement strand
TCTTCTACCTTATCAATTAAATTTTGTATTGATTCTTTATAGTCCTTGATATCCGGAGCGAGAGCCTTGTTGACGATGAGGCCGGAGGTTCCGTAAACGTGGGGAACCCCGTAGGATTTACCGTCCACGGTGGTGTTGGCTTTCACCGCCGCCACCAGGGAAGGATCGAGCTGATCGGTGTTAACCTTGGACCAGTCGATGGGCTGGTAGATGCCGTAATCCATCTGAACCGCAGAAATCCGGTCCTGGGAGGGCTGGGCCAAGTCAAATCCGCCGCCCCGGGTGGCCCGCAGCTTAGAGATCATCTCTTCGTTGTTACTGTTGGTAACTTCAACGGTAATTCCCGTTTCCTCCTTGAATTTCTGCACCAGCTCCTCAGGAGCGTACCCGCCCCAGGTCAAAAGACGCAGGGTGGTGTTCTCTTCCTCTTGGGCGCCCCCGGCAAACGTGAACCCCGTCACAAGAACCAGGAGAACCATGGTGAGCAGTAAACTTCTTTTCATACTTTTCCTCCAAACATATATAGATCTTGGTCTATTTTAATACCCCTCCGGCAAATTCACAACTCAAGTTTTTCCAATGGGGCTGTTTTTAACACAATTCTGTTCATAATGGCTCATTTTAATTCATGATTGCTCTATTTGAAGAAACGGTAGTATAATCGTACTTTGAACATATTTGAATTTTAGTATTCATTTAAACCAAGCATCCGGGAGGTCAATTGTGAAATTTCTTATCAGCGATGGGTATTCCGAAGCCAGCAGGGCAAAACTCGAAGAGGCAGGGATGAGTTTCGCCTGGAAGCTCTACGCAGACATGCTGCTCAAATACCGCCCCGAGGCATCCTATGAAGTATTCTTTCCCACCGACTCCCGGGTGGAAGACTTTCCCGATGCCCGCCGGCTGCGGGAATTCGACGGCATCATCTGGACCGGGGCGGATCTTGATATCAAGGAAACCCACAAACCCACCATTCAGGCTCAGATCGACATGGCCGCCCTGGCCTACGAGATCGGCATCGACGCCTGGGGCAGCTGCTGGGGCATTCAGATGGCCGCCGTGGCGGCGGGAGGCACGGTGATCAAGAACCCCCGGGGCCGGGAGATGGGCATCGGCCGCAAGATTTCCAAAACCCCCGAGGGCATGAACCATCCCCTTTTAAAAGATAAACCACCCATCTTTTACGCCTTCGAAAGCCACTACGACATCGTAGACCAGGTGCCCCCCGGCGGCGTTGTGCTGGCCCGCAACCCCTTCAGCGGCATCCAAGCCATGGTGGTAACCCACAAGAAAGGATCTTTTTGGGCCTCCCAATACCACCCCGAATACAATCTCCATGAAATTGCCCGGCTTACCATGGCCCGGGAGGCGGTGCTTATCGACCACGGCTTCTTCAAGGACCAGGACGACTGCCGGGCCTATGTGAATGCCATGGAGGAGCTGTACCGGGAACCAAGCCGCCAAGATCTTCTCTGGCAGCTCGGGATTGATGAGGATATCACCGACGATTTCATCCGCCAGGCCGAGTTTAGAAACTGGCTCTCCTATCTGGCGGAGAAAAAAGCATCCCCCCGGAACTGATTTATGGGAAGGCTTACCCTGGGCGAACTGACCGGAAAGATCAAGGCAAATGAAATAGACACGGTGATCCTGGCCTTTCCAGATTCGGCGGGGCAGCTCCTGGGAAAAAGGCTTACCGGAGAATTCTTCCTGGAAAACGGCGAGGTGGGCTGCTGTGACTATCTGATGACCGTTGATATTGAAGAAAAACCCCGCAGGGGTTTTAAAATCAGCGGATGGGAGACGGGATTCGGGGACCTGACCATGGAACCCGATTTTTCCACCATCCGTGAGCTCCCGTGGCAGGAAAAATCGGCCCTGATTCTCTGCAGCCTGCGGGCTAAAAACGGCACCGCCCTGGAAGAGGCTCCCCGGGCGGTACTTCAAGGGCAGGCGGAAAGACTCGCCTCCCGGGGACTTGCGGCCTTCACCGCTTCGGAACTGGAGTTTTTCCTCTTCGACACCCCCTACGGCGAGGTTTATACCGGAGGAACCCAGGCTCTGGATCCTTCGTCCCCCTACCCCGTGGACTATCACATCCTTCACACCGGCTTTGACGATGACCTCCTGCAGACCATCTGCCGCCGGATGGCCGAGGCGGATATTCCCGTGGAATCCCGAAAGGGGGAAACCGGTAAGGGACAATACGAGATAGGGTTGAAGTACGCACCGGCCTTAGAGATGGCGGACCGGCATCTGATATACAAACTGGGGGCGAAAACCTTGGCGGACCGAGAGGGCAAATCCCTTACTTTCATGGCCAAGTACCGGACCGATGAGTCGGGATCAAGCTGCCACATTCATTTCAGCCTGGCCGACAGCAAAACGGGTGAGAATATTTTCACGGGAAAGGACGGAAACCCTTCGGAAACGTTCAACCACTTTCTCGGGGGGCTACTTCGTCTGACCCCGGAGTTCTTCCTCTTTTTCGCCCCCACGGTAAACTCCTACAAACGCTTTGTGGACGAATCCTTCGCCCCGGTTAACTTAACCTGGGATTACGACAACCGGACCAGCGGTTACCGCATCGTGGGCCGCGGGGAAGGATTCAGGATAGAAAACCGGTTTCCCGGGGCCGATGCCAACCCCTATCTGGCCTACGCCGCCATGATCGCCGCGGGTATCCACGGCATCCGGGAGAAAATCACCCCGCCCCCTCCGGTCCGGGGTAACAGCTACGGTCAACCCGGCGCCTCACCCCTTCCCCGAAGCCTGGGAGAAGCGGCGGAGAGGTTAAATCAATCCCGGGCCGCCCGGGACGCCTTCGGAGACCAAGTGGTGGACTACTACGTTCATCACGCCCGGCTTGAGGCGGAGGAGTATGGTGCCCAGGTGGGGGAATGGGAATTAAAACGGTATTTTGAACGAATTTGAACGTTTTTTGGGCCCCCGGGCTCTTTGTGGCCGGGCTGTCCCGTAATCAGCAACCCCTGAATAAACAAGGAGATGAGGATATGACAAATCAGATAACACGGTTTTCTTTTCCCACCCAGATCATTTTCGGCGCCGGGGCCATCCGGGAACTGCCCGGAGAGTTTTCCGCCCTGGGGGTGAAAAAACCCCTGGTGGTGACCGACGGAGCCATGGAAAAGACCGCCGCCTTCGCTTCGATTCTGGAGGTGATGAAAAAAGCCGCCGTTCCCTTCGAGGTTTTTTCCGCCGTCCAGCCCAACCCCCACGATGTGGATGTGGAGAAAGGCGTCCAGTCGTACAAGTCCGCCGGCTGTGACTTCATCATCGGTGTGGGAGGCGGCAGTCCCATGGATGCCGCCAAGGCCCTGGCGGTGCTGGTGGCGCTGGGCGGTTCTGTGGAAGAGTACGACGCCCAGTCCCCCTCCGCCGCCCCCATCAAGGGGCCCCTGCCCCCGATTGTCATGATCCCCACCACCGCGGGAACCGGCAGCGAAGTGGGCAAATGCGCCGTCATCACCTCCACGGCGCAGCAGAGAAAAATCTTCCTCTGCAACCCCGCCATGATGCCCGCCCGGGCGGTGCTGGACCCGGAACTGACCGTGAGCCTCCCCGCCCACCTCACCGCCGCCACCGGCATGGACGCCCTGACCCACAATATTGAATCCTACACCGCCCCCATCTTCCACCCCATGTGCGACGCCATCGCCCTGAAGGGCATCGAGCTGGCGGTGAAGAACCTGGCCCGGGCGGTGGAAAACCCCGCCGACCTGGAAGCCCGGGGGAACATGATGCTCTCCGCCATGATGGGCGCCGTGGCGTTCCAGAAAGATCTGGGCACCGCCCACTCCCTCTCCCACGCCCTCTCGGCGGTCTGCGGCCTCCAGCACGGCCTGGCCAATGCCATCGTCCTGCCCCGGGTGATGGATTTCAACAAAGACGTCTGTCCCGGAGCCTACGCCCGCATCGCCCGGGAGTTCGACATTCCCGTGCATACCATGGATGAAACGGCGGCGGCGGAAAAACTAATTGAAAAAATCCGGGAACTCAACGCCCGCATCGGCATTCCCTCCGGCCTGTCCGGGGCGGGAGTCAAAGAATCACAGATTCCCGAAATCGCCGCCAAGGCGTTTAAGGATCCGTGTCACCTGACCAATGTGAAAAGCTGTACCCATGAAGACCTGACAGCTTTACTTCATAAGGCTTTATAGGAGGACCCCATGCCCAAAGGATACAGCGGAAAAATCTTAAGAATCAATCTTACCGAAAAACGGGTGGAAACCCAGGATTATAACGACGAGTTCTACCGCCTCTACCTGGGCGGCGGCGGGATAGGCACCTACTTCCTGTTGAAGGAAACCGGCGCCGCCGCCGATCCCCTGGGCCCGGAGAACATCATCACCCTGGCGCCGGGGCTTACCACGGGCCCGGCGGTAACCGGGGTCAGCCGCAGCAGCGCCACCGCCCTGGCTCCCGAGACCGGGGCGGTGGGCGATTCCCAGGCGGGGGGCAACTTCGGCCCCTTCCTGAAACGGTGCGGCTTCGACGCGGTGGTCATCACCGGCCGGTCAGAAAAGCCGTGTTACATTCACATTGAAAACGGCGGGGCCCGCATCGAGGATGCCGGGGCGTTCTCGGGAAAAACCATCCTTGAAGCCCACGACCTTTTCACCCATAAGTTCAGTTCCGCCAAGGTCAGCATTGTCCAGTGCGGCCCGGCGGGGGAAAAGCTGGTCCGTTGTGCCAACCTGGCCAGCGACCTGAACAACTTCTACGGCCGCACTGGCCTGGGGGCGGTTTTCGGAAGCAAAAACCTCCGGGCCGTGGTGGCTTCGGGTTCGGGCTCCCTGGATTTCGCCGACCCGGAAAACCTGAAAGCCCTGGCAAAAACCGGAGCTTCCCGGGTGGCGGGGTCAGGCTTTGTCTCCACCCTAAAACAGTACGGCACCCCCGGACTGGTGGAAGGGAATGCCCATGCGGGAAACCTCTGCACCCATAACTACACCACCGGGTTCCATCCCGACCACATGAAAATGGACGGCTCGACCCTGGAAAAGGGGCTTGCTTCCAAGGGAACCACCTGCTACGGCTGCGTGGTGGGATGCCGGAAAACCATCAAGGCCGAAGGCCCCTACCAGGTGACCGACCGTCTGGGGGGACCGGAGTTTGAGACCCTGGGGGTTCTGGGCTCTAACCTGGATATCTTGGACCCCGTAACCATCGGCAAGGCCAACGAACTCTGCAACAACTACGGCCTGGACACCATCACCCTGGGAGGCATCATCGCCTACCTCTTTGAATCCCTGGAGAAGGGGCAGATCAACACCGCCGACCTGGGATTCTCTGAAGATTTTGGAACCCGGGGATTCGGCAACGGCCCCCTGCTGCTGGCCCTGATCGAAGCGGCGGCCCGGCGGGAGGGGATCGGAGAGATCCTGGCCGAAGGATTTGAGGCGGCCATCGGCCATTTCGGGGAGGCCACCCGGGAAAACGCCGTCCAGGTGAAAAACCACGGTTTCGCCGTCCATATGACCCAGGTAAAACCCGCCATGGCCCTGATGTACGCCGTCTCCCCCATCGGGGCGGACCACATGTCCTGCGAACACGACTGGCTTCTCACCGACAACGGCGAAGGAGCCAAGGGGCTGGGAATCACCATTCCCGGGGAAGCCAAATCCACCGGACTGGACAAGGTGAGGATGGTGGTTTACACCCAGTACTACTACAGCGTCCTGGATTCCCTGGGGCTCTGCATGTTCTGCTGGGGCGCCGGCAGCCTCTACACTTACCCGGAGCTGGAAGTTCTGGTTAAATCGGTGACCGGCCTGGATATGACCTTCTGGGAACTCATGAAGGCGGGAGAAAGACGGATCAACATGATGAGGCAGCTGAACCTGAGACGGGGCCTTTCCTCCCGAAACGACCGGCTGCCCGAAAAAGTTTTCCGCCCCATCCCCGACGGCCCTTCGGCGGGACGGAAGGTGGACCGGGAAGCCTTTGGGAACATGGTGTCCCTCTACTACGGTCTCATGGGCTGGGATGGCCAAGGGGTGCCGGGAGAAAACAAGCTGAAGGAACTGGGCTTGGAGTGGACGGCGTAATCCTTCACGCCCATTAGGCTTACTGTGACTATTCAGCCCCCTTCCAGAAAACACAAGACTGGGATACTATCGAGGGAGTATGGACAAAACCGATAATCTCTACGAACAAGTCGATCTGATTAGGGAGGTGTTTCTCTACACCCACCGGTTCAAGGATACCACCTTCGTCATCAAGATCGACGACTCCCTCTTCGACCACATCACCTTTCCCGTGCTGATCCAGGATCTGGCCCTGCTCTACCGGAACGGCATCCGTATGATCCTGGTTCCCGGCGCCGCAGGACGGATCAATCAAATTCTCAAAGAATATAATATCTCTACAGAATTCCATCGGGGCATCAGGATATCGCCTCCTGAAACCCTGCCCTTCATCAAGATGGCCGCCTTCGACGTTTCCAATACCCTGATGACCGCCCTGTCGGCGGAGAACCTGACGGCGGTTATAGGAAACTGGGTCAATGCCCGGGCCCTGGGGGTGGAAGACGGGGTGGATTACCAGCATTCCGGCACGGTCCACCGGGTGGATGGGGAAACGGTGAAAAAAATCATTAATGAAGGCCTTATTCCCATCTTCCCCTGCATCGGCTGGAGCAGCTCCGGCAAGCCCTACAACATCTCTTCCACCGAACTGGCGGTAAAGGTAGCGGCCCAGCTAGGAGCGGAGAAACTGTTTTTCGTCGACGCCGTGGATGATCTGTGTGCCGAAGATCTGCCGGCCCTGAGTGAAGAATCGGTGGTGGTGGACCGCCGGATAAGCCGCATCACCCTCACCGATGCCCGGGTGGCGGTGTCTTCCCGGCAGGGGGAGCAGCGGGCCCTGGCCCTCTTAGAGGGGGCGGTTCAGGCCTGCGAAGGCGGTGTGGACCGGGTCCACATGGTGGACGGCCGCATCCAGGGGGTCATTTTAAAGGAGATCTTCAGTAATCAGGGCATCGGCACCATGGTTCACGACAATCCCTTTGAAAAAATCCGTTCCCTGGACGCCTCCGCCCTGCCCCATGTGATGAGGCTCATCAAGCCCTACATCGACCAAGGCATCCTGATTAACCGGGATGAAGAGACCGTTTCGGAAAGAATGGAAGACTATTACATCTACGAGCTGGACGGCTCGGTTTACGCCTGCGGGGCCCTTCATGTGCTGGAGCCGGGAACGGGAGAAATCGCCGCCCTGGCGGTGGACCCGGGGTATGTTCACCTACAGCTGGGCCGGAAGATGGTGGCCTTCCTGATTCGGGAAGCCCGCCGGCGCCGGATGAACCGGCTCTTCACCCTCACCACCCAGACCGCCGACTGGTTTGAGTCTGTGGGATTCCGGCCCGCCGGGCTGGCGGACCTTCCTGAGTCAAAGCGGAAGAACTACAACCCCCGTCGGAACTCCAAGATCTATAGGATGGACCTGGCAGAACGCGGGGGGATGTGGTCTTAGCCCCGGCTAAACTCGCACTTCCCGTCAATATAGGTCATATCCACCTGAACCTGGTTGAGCCGCTCCGGCGGGATGGCGGTGATGTCTTCGGATAGAACGATCATGTCCGCCAGTTTTCCCGGTTCCAGGCTGCCCTTCAGCTCTTCCTCGAAGGAAAGGTACGCCCCGTGGAGGGTGGCACAGCGCACCGCCTCCAGAACCGAAATACACTGGGTCTGGTCGAGCTGAACGTTGTTGGACCGGTTATACCGGTTCACCGCCCCGTCGATGGTGTGGATTCCTATAGGGCCCGATGGATAGTCGCTGGCCAGGGCTACCTTGATTCCCGCATCCAACATGCTCCGCAGGGCAATGAGGTACTTCATCCTCTCCCCGTAGAACCGGGCATAATTGGCGCCGATGGAGGTAAGCATCCCCGGGTTCACGCTGGGGCAGATGTTCATTTTAGCCATCCGGTCTATCAGATCCTGATCGACGATGGTGCAGTGCTCGATGCGGTGCCGCAGGTCGGGCCGGGGATTATCTACGAAGGCCTTCTCATACCCCTCCACCATGAATTCCACCGCCAAGTCTCCAATGGCGTGGGCG
>CAYYNJ010000023.1:0-761 GCA_964472775.1 uncultured Spirochaetaceae bacterium | reverse complement strand
TGGCACTCGGCGTCGTTGATCAGTTTGATGTAATCCGCCACCTCTTCCCGCTCCCAACCCCGTTCCCGGGGAAGAGAGGGATCGTGGCTGTAGGGTTCCCGGGTGGCGCAGGAGGGGCCGCCGGAGCCGCCGTCGATCATGAACTTGCAGGATCCTATGCGAAAATGTTCATCCCCCAGGCCGGTCATGAATCCCAGGGCCATAAAATGTGCGTTGTCCTCCAGGGAGAAGGGCTTGCCGAAGATGCTGTGAAGCATCATGTAACTGCGGATCTTGAAGGTACCCTGACGGCAAAGTTTCTGCATGATGTGGTACGACGGCTTGTCGCACTCCCCGGCGTCGTGGACCGAGGTGATGCCATTCTCAAGCGCCGCGGCATGGGATTTCATGGCCGCCCCGGCCTGCTGTTCTTCGGTGTAATCCACCATGCCCCAGAGTTTAAAATGGGTATGACCCCGGACCATGCCGGTGAGTTTTCCATCGATCACCTCCACCTCGTCGTGGGGATACTTTTCGGCGTCTTCGGGCTTGTAAACCCCCAGATATTCCAGGGCCTTGGAGTTGTACATGCAGATGTGCCCTCCTCCGTGCATGCAGTGGACCGGATTATCCGGGGCCAAAGCATCCAGTTCCTCGATGGTGGGGTGGCGCTGCTCGGGAAGCAGGAGCGGTTCGTAGCCCATCATGGAAACCCACTGTCCCGGTTTCTTCAGGGCCACCGCCCGTTTCAGGGTATCCAGCATATCCGCCAGGCTCTTACA
>CAYYNJ010000022.1:0-16911 GCA_964472775.1 uncultured Spirochaetaceae bacterium | reverse complement strand
CCGGCGAGAAGAAGCTGCAGGGAGAGTTTTTCAGTAATAAATTCGACAGTGCGTCGGCCAAGGGAAATGATATTAATAAAATCGAAAAGACGTTCTTGGATGAATTAGAAAGCTGCGCCCGGCTTTTAGAAGATCATTTTAAAGAGATCCGTTCGATCAGGTTTACCATCGAAAATAAGAAAGTTTGGTTCATCGATCAACGGGCGGTGATGACTAAATCGACTCAGTCTGATATAAAGACTCTCCTTGATTTGCATAAAAGAAAGGTTGTGGATGATTCTTTTCTGCTGAACGCCATAAAACCCAATCAGCTCAATGAAAGACTCCATCCCATCAGCGATCTACCCAGCACTAAGGGCTTGGAAGATGTGGTAGGGGGTATTTCCGGGGCTCCCGGTGCCTGTATCGGTAAGGTATATTTCTCCACCGAGGCGCTTTTAGATGCCTATAAAATTGCCCAACAGACAGGAAATGACACCCGGTGCATCCTTTGTCTTCCTGCCAGTTTTGCCGAAGATGTGAAGGCCATCGAAGTTTCTACCGGGGTACTCTCCTCAGAAGGGGGATATTCAGCCCATGCATCGGTGGTGTCCCGGCAATATGGCAAGGTTTCCTTGGTTAAACCGGACCTGAAGATTAACGGGAAAAAGGCTACCCTGGGAGGCAAAACCATAAAGGAAGGAGACTATCTTACCCTTAATGTACCTCACTTTGGTGACGCCCATATATACCTGGGGGAAGCACAGCTTATCACACCTCAGCCGGAAACCTCCGGTCTTTTAGAGTTTGTCGATATTGTTAAGAAGTACGTGAAAGATTTTCATGTGAGGGTAAACGCCGACAAGGCGCGGGATGCTGATTTAGCTTTAAAATTCGGCGCCCAGGGAATTGGTCTTTGCCGTACGGAACATATGTTCTTCGACGAAAAAAGAATCAACGTTTTTCGTCAGATGATTATTTCAGATACCCCGGAAAAGCGAAAAGCCGTTTTGAAGAAGCTCAAGGCCATGCAGAAAAACGACTTCCTTGAACTCTTTGAGATAATGAAAGGAAAGGAAGTTACCATCAGGCTTCTTGATGCGCCTCTACACGAATTTCTCCCTCATAATGACGGTGAAATGAAGGGATTTATGGATTTTCTGTCGAAGCAGAAGGGCGATACCCCCTCTTTAAAGGATATCAACCTGCTCTGTGACTCTCTGCGGGAGTTCAATCCCATGTTAGGCCATCGCGGCTGCCGGATCGCCGTAAGTTTCCCGGAAATTTACGAAATGCAGGTTCAGGCCATTTTCGAGGCCGTATACGAACTAGCTAACCGCAAAATAGAAGTTTTTCCCGAACTCATGATACCTCTCATTATGAATGAAGATGAATTAAAGCTCATCGTCTACGGTAAAAAAATCGAAGGGTTCAGCTACAAAGGCATTGTGGAGATTGAGAAAGAGGTAAGGGATGCATTGGAAGTCAAGAAAGCAGTTCCTTTTAGAATTGGGACCATGATTGAGCTGCCCGCTGCCGCCATAAGCGCCGGTGAAATTGCCCGGTATGCCGAGTTCTTCTCTTTCGGTACGAACGATCTTACTCAAACCACCCTAGGATTGAGCAGGGATGACTATAACTCGTTCATGCCCGATTACACCCTGTATGATATTATCCAGGGGAACCCTTTCTCGCAGTTGGACCGGAATGTAAAAGAGCTTATTTCCCTGGCGGTGCGGAGGGGGACCATGACAAGACCGGGCCTTAAAAAAGGCTTGTGCGGTGAACATGGGGCTAATCCCGATAACATTCTCTTTTGTATGGAGAACGGCCTCGATTATGTTTCTTGTTCCACCTACTCGGTGCCTATCGCCCTTTTAGCAGTGGCCCAAATAGAAATGTCAAAATGATCCTCGTATAATAATAAAGGCTGTTCACGGGTTAACCGGAACAGCCTTTATTTTCCTTTAAAACAAAAGTAAACTTGATGAAACCTACCAGACGCCGAACTTATTTACTCCCTCAATAACCAAAGCCGCAGCTTTTTTGGCGTCTATCTTGGGTATACCGGCTTCTCTGTTTAAGGTTTGTTCAAAAAAGAACTGCAGGGTATCTTTCACATCTTCCAAGTTGTAGAAGATGAGAGAAAAATTCATTCCCGTGGGTTTAAGAATGGTAAAGGAAGAATACGTGATCACCGGTTCCTTGGAAACCATAATCTTTGATTGATTTTTAGAAGTATAGATATTCAATTCATTGAAACGGTGGGGGATGGATTCGTATTTATCGCGGCTCACCGGTTCCAGGTGTTTGCGGGAGTAGTTGGCGGGTTCAACTAGGACGTGAAGTTTATTTCCATCGGTTTGAAAGGTAAGACCATCCTCACCAAGATAGATATTTTTAACCCCCGCATAGGCCACCACTTCATATTTGCTGTAGGTGGATTTGGTGTCAAAAAAAGAGGAAACGATATAACCGCCCTCTTTGTCAAGTTTGCCCTGGGTGTAGGCTTGAAAGAGATCGAGTGCTTTTGCGGACATTACTTCCTCCTAATGAACCTATTATAGTTGGCCAGCTCCCATAATGGCAAGCAGATTATCGTTTTTCCTTCATCTTCTCGGCCTTTTGACGCATCTCTTTGGCATAATCGGTCATGCCTTTTTCTTCATAAACCACGCCCATGTTGTGAATCGGCCGCCAGTCTTTGCCAGCCAGATCAGTGGCTACACGAAAGTTCTGCAGAGCCTCGTCAAGCCTTTTTTCCTTATGCAGAAGAACACCAAGGATCAGGTGGTTATCGGCGGAAGGTTTAAGTTCCCGCAGTGCCTTAGTCAGGAGGGTAATGGCAAATTCGCGTTTACCATCCCTGTCAAGACAGTAAACAAGGGATCGCAGAAAGAGAGAGTTCTTTGGATCCTCACGGAGCATTTCCAGATATAACGATGCCGCTGCTTGAAAATTGCCCGCTTCACGATGACAGAAAGCCAAGAGCCGGCGGATCTTTTTGTCATCCTCTAAATACGGTAATGCTTGCTGAAGGTGGGAAACGGCCTTTTTGTACTTTTTATCTTCAATGTAAAGTTCTGCTAAATTGAGCCGGCGGTCATGATCCTCGGGGCAATTTTTAAGGTAATCATCTAAGAGCTTAATCTTGTTCTTAAGGGTAAAATCCTGGGCCAGATAAAACAAACCTTCATAGGGTTCAAGTAAGGTAGAGTTGAGGGCCAGAGCCTTACGGTACCACTTTTCCGAGAGCTCAGGCAGATCTGAGCGGATGTAGAGGTTTCCCAGGGCATTAAACAAGTACGGATCGGGCCCGGAAACTCGTATCTGGTCCTGAATCAGCGGAAGCACTTGTTCCACCGGAGCTTCAACTCTCTCTAAGCATAGGGCCAAGTAATAGGGGGCAATATCGTCCTGAGGGTTCTGGTGCAGGATGGTTTCAAGATCTGAAATCATTTCGGTGTAATTCTCTTGATGCCATAGAAGAATAGCAAGCCCATAACGGGCTTCAATTAAACCTTTGTCGATGGCCAGAGCCCGGTGATAGTGGTTATAGGCTCTCTCCCAGTCTCCAAGGTGGCGTGACGCTTCCGCGGCGAGAAGATGCATCCTGGGATCAGCTTCGGCTTTAAGAACCTTAACGGCGTAGAAAAAGGCCTTTCGATATTGTTCCTTCTGAAAGTGTTCAACCGCCGTTACACGGTTGAAGTCGGGGGTGCTTTGGGGATTTGTACCGAGAGAATCGGAAAAGGGGAGTTTCTGCCACTCCGACCGGGCGGTTTGACGATCGCCCAAGAGAAAGAGCATTTCCGCCCTCTGCAGTTTAATAAGAGTATCATTGGGAGCCTTTTCCAGGGACCGCTCGAACAGAGCCAAAGCTTCTTCATAATTGCCCCGTTCCCTTTCTGTCATCCCCATGTAGAGGGTGAGAAGGAGATGGGGAGCATCCTGTGCTTCAAGAAACCTGAACATCTGAGCGGCTAATTCATAATCTTCACTGTAAAAGACCCGAATGGCCTGAAGAAAGAGAGCGTTGAGATAAAAAACATAGAGCTGCTGATTCTCCGGACATTCTTCTACGGCGGATCCGAGAAATTTGACCGCCGGAGAAAATTTCTTTCTCTTAAGATAGGCAATTCCTAAATAGGCTTGAATACCTGGAAAACCGGGATTTGCGTCGTAAACCTGAAGAAAGTTTTGCAACGACAGTCCTGTTGAGCCTAAAGCGAGGTAGGCGCGTCCTAAAAAAAAGCGCCCTCCCAGGCTATCGGGTTCTTGGCGAAGATACCGTTTAAAGAAATAGACCGCCCGTGAATAATCTTTCAGTCCGTGGGCGGCTCGGCCCATGTAGAGAAACGCCTGGGGATAGTCATCAGACAGAGAAACAAGTTTTTCAAAGAGTTCTAAACTTTTTCTGTAATTCCGGTTCTTGCCGGCACTCAATGCCTTCTCAAAAAGTTCGTTGAAATCGGCCATCGCTTTATTAAACCCTCTCTTGCGAGTTAAGTAAAGGGTGCGGAGGGGCTCGCCAAAGGATGATTGACAAAACCAGGCAAATAAATTAACAATGGGGTCACCCGCCGCCTTAGCTCAGCTGGCCAGAGCACGTGACTTGTAATCTCGGGGTCGTCGGTTCGAATCCGACAGGCGGCTTAATGCCATTATTGTCCTGACTGCTTAGGTACGATTCAGGATTTCAACCTTACCAGGGCTTTACAGCGGGGTAAGGTTTTTTTATGCTGTGGAAGTCATATTTTTCTTAAAAACAGGAGGAGTATTTGTGAAAAAATCCTTAGTCATCATCACCTTAGTTTTATTGAGTCTCTTTTTGTTAAGTGGCTGTAGAACCGTGTTTACTCCTGAAGGAAGGCTGTATTCGGCGGCCAAAAAAAGCGCCCGTCAGAATCAGTTTGACCATGCCCTAGTCAAGGTTGTAGAAGCCCTATCTATTGATCCCGAATATCAAAAAGCCCTGGATTTTCTCAAGGAAAATTATTACAGGGGCATCGAACATTATGAGATGACCATTAGAAACCATTCAGATTTGTATGATACAACAGACCTAGATGTTCGAGCAGATTCGTATCTGAGCCTAACCACCATGATGGATGCGGTGAAAAAATTACCGCCCCTCATCGATACGGAAACCGGAGCGCCCGTAACATTGAGTTTAAGAGACTACAGCAGAGAACTTTCTGAGGCCCTGGATAGGGCTGCTGAAGCGCATTATCGGGAAGGTCTACGGTATAGCAGCCTTACCGGCCGGGAAAATGCGAAAGCTGCCTCCAAAGAATTTCTGAAAACCCTCTCTTATCTTCCTGGGTACAAAGATGCCGTTCAGAGAGAGGCGGAAGCACGG
This sequence comes from uncultured Spirochaetaceae bacterium, assembly GCA_964472775.1. Lineage (GTDB taxonomy): Bacteria > Spirochaetota > Spirochaetia > UBA9216 > UBA9216 > CAYYNJ01. The sequence continues at coordinate 11,570 of CAYYNJ010000022.1, read as the reverse complement.
GAACAGGCTATGCAGCGTCTGGTGATTCTCCCTTTTGTTACGGGCCGTAATATGTACTACGGTGTTGATGTTCCTGGAATTATTGGCGGAGCCGTAGAAGCTTCCCTTCTTTCCGACCCAGAAGCCATGGAATATACCCAAATTATTGCACAAGAGCAGATTGACCCCCTGATCCGCACACAAAACATCGCGATAAATTCACTGTACGATTCATCCCAAGGCGTGGATGTGGGAAGCATGCTGAATGGCAATGTAATCCTTACCGGCCGTATAACTCAACTCGAGTGGTCTGACCCCCGTACCATGTTTCAAACCGTAACGAGGGTAGCAGATGTTCAGGCAACCCCGCAAGATCTGGCGGAAAATCCCGAACTCCAGGAGGGAGATCTCCTATCGGTTACGGCGGAAGTTACTTACTATCGACAGATCTCCAGCGCTGCTATTCGCGTAAATTATAAAATGATTGATGTGGAAACGGGAGTTGTTCTTTTCTCTGATATGTTTAACCGAGAAGAGAAGAGTGAGGCCCGGTGGGCTTCTTATTCGGGGGATAGCCGCGCTCTGACCAGCCAGGATTCTCAAGCGGTAAACGTTTGGAAGAAGGATTCAGATAGCTCGCGAAAACTTGTTCAAAAAATCGCTGAAGAGGTAGGGGAGTCTATTGCCGAAGAATTGTCGGTCTTTTTGCGGTAGCGAAGGTTGTTAATTTCCTTCAGATTTTTTTAGGATTCGGTTGACACACAAGGTCAATAACGAGTATACATTTAGAAGATTTAGGGCAGGTTCCCGAGTGGCCAAAGGGGGCAGACTGTAAATCTGTTGGCTCAGCCTTCGAAGGTTCGAATCCTTCTCTGCCCAACAGGCTTTCTAGACGGAAGAAACATTCTTCCTGATGGAAAGCCTTTTTTTTGCTTTCTTAACGCCCTAAAAAGCGATATTATTAATAGAAATGGGAGCCAAGAGTTTGGAAAAACCATTTTATATTGATGGCCTGAATTTTGAATGCCAACGCTGTTCTGCCTGCTGTCGGTTTGATCCAGGATACGTGTTCCTGTCTCAGAACGACTTGAGTCGAATTTCTGATTTTTTTCATGTCACCGAATCGGATTTTCGGGAAAAGTGGTGTCGGAAAGTCGATATGGGCGGCATCAGCCGGCTCAGCCTGCTGGAAAAAACCGATTATGACTGCCTCTATTGGAAAGATGGGAAATGTGAGGTCTATCCTGCCCGGCCGCTGCAATGCCGGAGTTATCCTTTTTGGCATTCTATCCTGGCCAGCAGGGAGACCTGGGAAGAGGAAGGAAAGAGTTGTCCTGGCATTAACAAGGGAAAGTTACACTCCTTTGAAGAGATTGAGAGCTGGCTGGACTGGCGTAGGCGAGAACCTCAACTGGAAGAGTAGGTTCATCGGTTAGAAAACCGGAGAAAACGGTATGAAAGTAAAATTTTGGGGAGTCCGCGGGTCGATACCCACACCGCTGACTCCTTCTCAGCTGGAAAGCAAAATCAATGCTGTGGTTCAGAGAATGACCCCTGAAGATGCGGCGGATACTCAGAGCCGTCAGACCTTTCTCGCAAATCTTCCTGATTCTCTGATTAATACCATCGGCGGTAATACCACTTGTGTGGAAATCCTTCTTAACGACGGGATCCGTATCATCATCGATGCTGGAACGGGCATCCGGGAGTTAGGCTTAAATCTGCTGAAACGAAAAGAGTTAAACAAAGATTTTCATCTTTTTTTCACCCATTTCCACTGGGACCACATACAAGGATTTCCTTTTTTTGATCCCGCCTACATTCCCGGGAACCGCATATTTTTCTATTCTCCCTTAAACGGCCTGGAAGACTTTCTTCAGGATCAGATGAAGATACCCTATTATCCCGTGACCATGGAAGGAGCCATGGGGGCGGAAAGGCATTTCATACAGCTGCCCGAAGGAGAGTTTCATCTTGGCGGAGCCACCATTTCCTGGCGCCGGGTAAAACATCCCGGAGGCTGTGTATCCTACAAAATTTCTGAAGGTGATCATAGTTTTATCTTTTCCACCGATACGGAACTGCTTCCCCGGGATTTTGAGAAAACCGCGGCGAATCGAAAATTTTACGAAGATGTGGACGTACTCGTCATGGATTCCCAATACACCCTAGATGAGGCCATAGAAAAATACGATTGGGGGCACACGTCGTACAGCTTGGCGGTGGATTTTGCCGCCGCCTGGAATATTCCCCGGTTGGGGCTCTTTCATCATGAGCCTAAGTACGGCGACAACAAGATTTACAGTATCCTCAACTCGGCGAAATGGTATCTGAGCCATCAGGATAATAGCGATATAGAAATATTTCTCACCACCGAGGGTTTGGAGTTAACCCTTTGATAAATATAGAGGGACGGGAAGTCGTGGCCCTGCATCTTCTCTTAAAGGGCATGGAAGGGGAACTGGATGAAACGCTCCAGTTGTTACTACAAAAAACCGAGAAACTGCTCTATGACCGTTTGTCGGTTGAAGAACTCGAGGGGCTGTCTGAGATATACAGGCAGAAGTTAGACATCCTCGAAGAAAAGGGATAGACTAAAGGCTTATGAAAAAGAAAATTTACGCCGTTTTGTTTTTAACGTTGTTCGCCGTGGGAAGGATTTTTTCCGGAGGTCCCGCTTCTTATTCGGATCTACGGTCTCCTCAGCTGTTAGGCGGGGCTCCGCTGATCACCAGAACCGATTTCCCCCAGCTCACCCGGGTTAATCCCGCCTCGGCAGCGGGAAATCAACGGCTTACCTTCGATTTGAACTATCTTGGCACCGCCTTCGATTCCACCATATCGGGGTGGAAAGGGCATGTGCTTAATGCCGGCGTTTCTTTGCCCACTAAAGCGGGAGTTTTAACCAGCACTTTTAGTTTTCTTACCACCCCGGCTTATTCCACCCTCGATATGGGAAATCAGGTGGACCTGGGAGTTGCTTTTTCCAAAGAACTCTACCCGGGACTCTATAGCGGGGCGGGTTTCACCTTTTCTGCCGGAGAAGGGCTTGCCGCCTTTGCCGATTTGGGTATTATTCATTTTGCCGGTGATCTGGGGAAATTGGAAAATTTTCGCTGGGCCGCTGCGCTTCAGGGTTTGGGATACGGAGACAAAACGAAAGATTCCGCCCCCCTGTATAGCATAACCGGAGGCGCTGCCTTCACCCCCTACAGCACCGACGACCTTAAGATTGACCTTGGCGCGGATGTATTGATTCCGACTTATCAGAACGTCCGTATCGCCGTGGGAACCGATTTAGTATTTAGAGAAACTCTTAGCCTTCGGGCGGCCACTCGGGTTGATTTTGCCGAACTTCTGGATGGTAACCCCCAAGGGCTGATTCCCTCATTGAGTCTCAGCTATACCTACCGTCCCAAGGGACTTTCCTCCGATGAGGCGGCTTCCGCCGGCTCAAAGGTCTGGCAGCGGGGCGAGATAACCACCTCCGCCGGAGCGGCTCCCCTGGGAAATGGCCTCTGGGCCATGGGGGGCGGTATTAACTTTGCTTTGGGTTCCATCGATAAAACCCCTCCTGAAATAAAAATAGAGCTGTCAGGTTTTCGCTACTGGCAGGATGAATCTGGATCGGAGGAATCCGACGATAATCCTCCTGAGAACGACGAAAACGGCGGAGATGATTCTGAGGGTGAGGATACCGCTTTCGGCGGAAAACATCAGGGTAAAGACAAAGCCGGCAAGGAGGATCGGCTCGTTTCCGACTTCCCGTCATCCAAATACGTTAGCAAAAAGAATCTGGGAAACAGGGCGGCTGAACAGGTTCAGGATTCCCAAGGCGATATAGAAAAAGGAATAATCAAGAACGTATCTGCTTTTGATGAGGTGCCGGTGGTTGATTATATATCACCTAACAACGACGGCATCTATGAAACCCTCGAGTTCCCCTTGACCATAAAAGATAGCCGGTATCTCGAGGGGTTCGCTCTCATCGTTCAGGACCGTGAAGGAAATCTGGTCCGCCGCATTCAAAACAAGGACGAGCGGCCTGAGAATACCGGATTCTTAGGTTTTTTTTCCCGGCTTTTTTCAAAGAAGGAAGGGCTTTCGGTTCCTAATAGTCTGCGGTGGGACGGAACTTCCGAATAAGGAGTGGTGGTTCCCGACGGTAAATATGTGTTCTTCATTCAAGCTTGGGATGATAACGGGAATATAGGCACATCCCAGCCCTTGGCCGTGGAGGTTGATACGGTTCCCCCGCAGGTTGCCATGGAGGCGCCTCAGGGTTTGGATCTTATTTTTTCACCCGACGGTGACGGCAATAAAGACACCCTTCCCATCGGACTATCCGGATCCATGGAAGATCTCTGGGTTCTCCAAGTCAATCAGTCCGATGGCAATACCGTAAGAACCTATCGATGGAATGAGTCTTCACCGAAAAATATCCAGTGGGACGGCATAAGCGACGGGGGAGGACCTGTGGCTGATGGCGTTTATCATGTATCTGTTTCAAGTACCGACCGGGCCGGGAATTCTGTTAAAGAAGGCTTTGATAATATCATCATCAACACCATACCGACTCCGGTGGGCCTTGATATCAGCAGTTCCTATTTTAGTCCTGAAAACAGTGATGCCATTGGACAGTTGGAGTTTACTTTCTCCGTACCCGTATCTCAGGGGATTCTGAACTGGACCTTAGAAATACGGAACACCACATCCAGGGCCGTAAAAACATTCAAGGCCGACGGACCCCCTCCGTCTTCCCTCATTTATCGGGGGATGACCGATGGCGGAGATGTGCTGACTGAAGGGGTTTATACCGCCTTGTTATCTGTGGCATACAGCAACGGTTCAAAGCCGGAAGCCTTGTCCGCTCCTTTCACCGTGGACAGGACCGCCCCCACCGCAGAGGTGAGACTGGATTATGTAAGTTTCAGTCCCAACGGCGATGATAATAAAGATTTTCTCCGGGTTCACCAGGAAAGTTCCGATGAGCAGGAGTGGCATGGAATTATAGCCACCCCCACGGGTGATGTAATCAAATCGTTCCATTGGCTCAAGAACGCCGACGCTCTTTTAGAATGGGACGGATACACCGACGGCGGAAAGCTGGCCGAAGATGGTATCTATACCTATAGTCTTTTTACCAGTGACAAAGCGGGTAATCAGGGGGCCAGTAAGCCCGTCCAGTTTACCCTTGATACCGAAGAAACACCTGTGATTCTTTCCACCAGTCATCAGGTATTCAGCCCTAACGGGGATGGTATTTTGGATGAACTTATTTTAACTCCCCAGCTGAGGGTCTCCGAGGGTGTTGACCGTTTTTCCATATCCCTGGAGTCTGAAAGGGGTGAAATGGTTAAGGAATTTACCGGTAATGGTACCCCCCGGGAAGAATATTTCTGGGATGGATTCAGCGGTGACGGAAGGCCTCTTCCTGACGGCCGCTACCGGGGTAAATTAAGAGTCATCTATGAGAAGGGCGATATCAGTGAAGCTTACAGTCGCCATTTTACCATCGACACTCAGTTCCCCCAGGTATCTTTAGAAGCGCCATTCACCCTCTTTTCTCCCGACGGCGACGGTTTTAAAGATTCAATCACCCTGGCTCAGAAGGGCTCTCAGGAGGAGCAGTGGACCGGTGTGGTGACAAATCAAAACGGCGACATCATCAGAGAGTATCAATGGAAGGGTAACCTGGAAGATTTTTCCTGGGACGGTACCGACGGCAGTGGCAATAAGGTCTCCGATGGCCAATACTCCTACCGGGTGAGTGCCACAGATCGCGGGGGAAACAGTACAGAACAGCGCCTCGATAATATCACCATGAATACCGTACCAACACCGGTTTTCATCACTGCCTCTGCCACGGGCTTCAGTCCCAACGGTACCGGCAGCCATGAAGATATTGCTTTTGAGATTCTCATTCCCAATAAGGACGGGGTGACCTCCTGGGAAATGACCGTTTTTTCTGATACCGGCAGGCAGGTAAGAACTTATACCGATTCACAACTGCCGGCTCGCATCATCTGGGACGGTACCGACAGTGAAGGTGAAGTTGTTCCTGACGGCTCCTATACGGCCAGAATACAATTAGAGTATCTTAAGGGAAACCAGCCTCAAAGTGAAACTCCGTCGTTTATCCTTGATACCAAAGCGCCCGTACTCAATCTTTCCATCACCCCCAAACCCTTCAGTCCCGATAACGACGGGGTAGATGATGAGCTGAATATTTTCTTGAAAGCCGAGGATCAAACCGCCGTCGACAGTTGGGACCTAACCATTTTTGACCGTAACGGGAGAAGATTTAAATCCTTCACCGGTACGGGAAACCCCTCCGAGTTAATTCTCTGGGATGGTCGGGGAGACAACGGTGACCTAGTGGTTTCTGCGGAAGATTATCGTTACAAATATAGCGCCGTCGATAGGTGGGAGAACACCGCCGCCATGGAAGGGGTTCTCCCCGTGGATGTATTAGTTGTCCGGGAAGGAAATAAGCTGAAGATCCAGATCGCCAGCATCCAGTTCGCCCCGGATTCTCCCCTGCTTAGTGAAGCGTCTCCCGAAATTATCGAGAGAAACCGGTATGTGCTGTTACGCCTTTCGGAGATCCTCAATAAGTACGGCAGCTATAGAATAACCATCGAAGGCCATGCGGCATCGCTTTTCTGGAATGATGCTGAAAGGGCACGGATTGAGGAAGTTGAAGAACTTCAGCCCCTTTCTCTTCAGAGGGCCGAAACGGTTAAAGAGTATCTGATTCGTCTTGGCATAAAGGCCGAGCGTATCAATACCTTAGGTATGGGCGGAAGAAATCCTGTCGTTCCCCATTCCCGCACCGATGAGCGGTGGAGAAACCGCCGAGTTGAATTCATCTTAGAAAAATAGGGGATTTGATTGAGAATGAAGCTGGTTCTAAGACTCTTTCTTATTGGTATTATTATTGCGGCGGTGATAGCATTCACCGCCGCCTTCTATCTCTGGAATGAACTACAGCCCCCCGAAACCCCCGCCGCAGCGGATCAGTTCCGGGTTATCCAGGGGGATACTCTCACCGGTATCGCCGACCGGCTAGAAGAGGAGGGCTTTATCCGATCTGCCTCGGTCTTTTCTCTCTTCAGTAGAATCAAAGGAACTTCCGCCGCCATGAAGGTTGGCCTCTATCAACTGGAACCAGGGCTTAATGGTATGGCGGTTCATGACATTCTTGTTTCAGGTGCCCAAAAACTGTATAGGGTTACCATTCCAGAGGGATGGTCTGTCGGTAAAATTGCCGAGTATCTGGCTCATGAGGGAATTACCGATAGGGATGACTTTATCCAGGTGGTAACCCAGGGCGGGATGCTTAAAGAGCACGGATTTGACCTTTTGTCTTCTGAGGGGTTTCTCTATCCCGACACCTACCTTTTCCCCAAGGATTATCCTGCAGAAAAAGTGGCGGCGGCTTTTTTAGAAAACTTTTTCACCATACTTAAAGAGATTTATCCCCACTATAAGGGACTTACCAGCGGAGAAATAGACCAAAAAGTGCGGCTTGCCTCGGTGGTTGAGAGAGAGTACCGAGTGGCAGAAGAAGCTCCCCTCATTGCTTCGGTATTTGTAAACAGACTTGACCAGGGGATAAAACTTCAGTCTTGTGCCACCGTTGCCTATATCATCACTGAAATACAGGGTAAACCGCATCCGGATAGGTTGTTTTTCAGCCATTTGGAAATTCCGTCGGAATTTAACACCTACATCCACGAGGGACTTCCGCCAGCCCCCATATCAAATCCGGGAGCCACCGCATTAGATGCCGCCTTTCACCCTGCAGATACGGACTATCTTTTTTTTGTGGTTAAAGATCCTTCCGCCGGTACCCATACGTTCAGCCGTTCTTATAATGAACATCTGGACGCTAAAGATCTCTATTTGAAAACCCGATAGTGTAGAGGTTCATGAAAATTCCTGATGATAAGATTCAAGAAATTACCGATGCCATCGATATTGTTGAAGTGATCGGTCAGCATGTGACCCTGAAAAGATACGGAAGTGTCTATAAAGGGTTATGCCCGTTCCATAACGAAAAGACTCCCTCATTTAATGTAAACCCAGAGAAGAAATTCTTTTACTGTTTTGGATGTAATAAAGGGGGATCAGTTTTTCGATTCCTCATGGATGTAGAGGGGATTACCTTCAGAGAAGCGGCGGAAAAACTGGCCGAGAAGGGGGGCGTCCCCCTGGTTTTAAGTCAGGATACTAGCCCCCAGGACGATAAGAGCAGAGCCCTGCGGGAACTATACACCAAGGTGGCCGGAGCTTTTCACTTTCTCTTAACCCAAGAAACCGAAACATCTAAAAGAGGCCGTGATTATCTCAAAACCCGCGGCGTTTCCCGGGAAATGCAAGACATGTTTCTTCTGGGCTGGGCCCCCGATGACCGGCAATGGCTGTATCATTTTCTAGTTAAAAAGAATTTTTCTTCTGAATTCCTTAAGGACACTCATTTATTCAGTGAAAATTATCCCCGAGTGTCCTTGTTTTGGAATCGACTTATCTTTCCCATCCGGTCAGTTTCCGGGCAGGTGATCGGTTTTGGAGGGCGCGCCATGAGCGATGGCGGGCCTAAGTATATCAATTCACCGGAGAGCGATTTTTTTAAGAAGCGCCAAAACCTTTATGGCCTCGATAAAGCCTTATCGGCCATCCGAAAGGAAGGGGAATTTGTGCTGGTGGAAGGATATTTTGATGTGATTGCTTTCTTTCAGGCGGGGATCGATCGGGCCGTGGCTCCCCTAGGGACTGCTTTTACCGAAGATCAGGCTAAACTGATGAGAAGATATGCCGCCCGGGGTATTTTGGTTTTTGACGGTGACGCCGCAGGAGCCCGGGCAGTTAAAAAAACCATACAGATTTGTGAGGAAAACGGCATTCAAACTCAAGTTGCCTTGCCGCCGCCTGGAACTGATCCCGCAGATATTCTTCAAAAAGAGGGTGCTCAGGCGTTGCATAATCTTCTGAAATTTACTATAAATAGTTTTGATTATTTGGTGGAAAAAGCCCTTGAAGAGGTAGATTCTGATACTCCAGAGGGAAAACTGAGAATAATACAAACCTTAGCCCCCTTCATCGGGAAGGTTGAATCCAGCATCCGTCGTGAAAGCATGATCCGGAAACTATCCGACGTTCTGGAAATTGATTTTCGATCAATCGAGGCAGATTTACGCAAAATTGGCAAAGATCCGGTACCCGAAAAAGGAAACGGGATTGAAAAGAAGCCCATAACCCTCTCTTTGGAACTGTACCTGATGATGGCGGTGGCCGCAAATCGGGAACAGTTTTCCTATGTTCGAGGGAAAATTCAACTAAATGATTTAGTTGATTCGTCGGCCCGGGCTCTATATATTTACCTCGAAGACTCTTTCAGAACCGGAAAAAGTGAGGGGGATTCAGCTTTTCTTGACCGAATTGAGGAAGAGGATCTTAGGCAGCTGCTAACACGTAAAATGGTATCCGGAGAGTTCGAAGTAAACCCCGGAAGCGTGATCCGTCAAAGTCTTTTACGTGTAAAGCGGGAGAGTCTGATCCGTTCGCGAACTAATTTGGAACGGGAATTAAATCGTATGAAAACGAAAGAGGCTGATTCAAAAATCATTGAACAGCTTCTGGCCGACAAAATGTTCATTGATGTAGAACTTAGAAAATTAAGGGAAGCGAGTAATGACGGAAATACAGAGTAATCCCGCAGTTGTTAAACTGATTGCCTATGCAGTGGCCAAGAAGAAAGTCACTTACGATGAAATAAACGATTTTCTACCCGATTCTATCGTTAATTCTGAAAAAATTGAAGAGGTTATTACCATTTTAGAAAACAATAATGTTGTTATCGATGATGATCACCAAAAGTCTGCGGCAGTTCCGGAGGAACCTGAGCCCGAACATGACTTAGACGATGAAGATATTCTTGAAGATGACGAAGACTTAGAGGAAGAAGAAGAGGATGAAGAGGAAGAAGAAGAGGATGACTCTTCTAATCCGCCCCCTTCAAAAAAGATTCTCTACAACGATAAAGATAGCTCCATAGACGACCCCATCAGGCTTTATCTTCGGGAAATAGGGAAGGAGAACCTACTCACCGCGGAGCAGGAGGTTGAACTTTCCAAAAAAATGGAGCAGGGCGAGAATATTATTAAAGGAATGGTTAAGACATCTGGAATGGTCATTCCAGAAATGTATAATCTTCAGATTAAAATTGCCGCTAAGATTGATCCGAAGGAAATGGATCTAACAAAAAAAGAAATATCAGATATCTTAGCCGAAAAAAGACGCCTTTCCGGTGCTTATAAGGAAGCTCTCCGGGAGGTGAGTGCTCCCTTGCGCCTGTATATTGAGCAAAAAAAGAAAGTTGTTCTTACCGGCGGAGATGTCCTTACCGACGAATCTTTAGTTAAAAAGAGAGCCAAGCTCATATCCACCTTGGGAGAAATTGAACTTCATCAAGAAGAAATCAATAACTTTTCTGATAAATTTCTTACCGCAGAACGGAAAATTAAAAAATATCAGAAAGAACAGGCAAGAATTGAACGCCAGCTAAGGGTATCTAATAATAGAGAACTTAGATCCATGGGAAGGGGCCTGGCCGTGACGGCTCAGCGGCGTCAGATTGAAGAAGATCTTCAGATGTCCGCCGATGTGATCAAGGAAAAGATCCGGCAGGTTCAGCTGACAGAGAAAAAACTGCGGGCCATGGAGATCGATTTTGAAGAATCCATCGATGAGATTTTAGCTCAAGCCAAGGAAATTGCCCGGGGAAAAATTCTCATGAAGAATGCCAAGGATAAACTTATTCAGGCTAACCTTCGTCTTGTGGTGAGCATTGCAAAAAAATATACTAACCGGGGTCTTCACTTTTTTGATTTGGTTCAAGAAGGAAACATCGGATTAATTAAGGCGGTGGAGAAATTCGAATACCGCAAGGGCTATAAGTTTTCTACCTATGCCACATGGTGGATCAGACAAGCCATTACCCGTTCCATCAGTGATCAAGCCCGCACGATTCGCGTACCCGTTCACATGATTGAGCAAATAAATAAGGTTGTTCGTGAATCACGTCAGCTCATGCAGGTTTTAGGGCGCGAGCCCAGCGATGACGAGGTTGCCGAAAGACTAGGCTGGACCGTTGCCCGGGTTAAGTCGGTAAAAAATGTGGCTCGTGAGCCGATTTCGTTAGAGACACCCATTGGTGAAGAAGAAGATTCGCTGTTAGGTGACTTCATCGAAGACAAGGATATTGAAAATCCCGCCAATCAAACGGCCTTCCGGCTGCTGCAGGAACAGCTTCAGGGAATACTGAAGACCCTTCCACCCCGGGAGCAGGAAGTTCTTAAAATGCGTTTTGGATTGGAAGATGGTTATTCTCTCACCTTGGAAGAAGTGGGACTTTACTTTAACGTAACTCGTGAGAGAATAAGACAGATAGAAGCAAAAGCGCTTCGGAGGCTGAGGCATCCGAAACGGAGCAGAAAACTAAAAGATTATATCGATAATTAAGGGGTGCCGTCATGATGCAGGAACCGAGATGGTATTGCCCGTCACCTGGAGGTGGTCGCTGTCGG
>CAYYNJ010000021.1:5897-17074 GCA_964472775.1 uncultured Spirochaetaceae bacterium | reverse complement strand
CCAGCCGCCGTAGTCTTCCGCCAGTTGACGGAAGGCGGCGTGGGTCAGCTCCGCCATGGGAGCCAAAACAAGGGCGTCTTTCGAAAAAGACGCCCTCTTGACGTTGGTATTATCGGCGGTCATAAAACCGCTGGTCCCAGTCCTTCTCTTTCCGGGCCTTCCGTTCCCGGTAGTTCCGGGGGCCGTCATCATCGCGGTCCTCTCCCCGGCGGCGGTCATCATCCCGGGGTTCCACGGGAAGAAAGAAGGCAAGCCCTAAATAGACCACCAGAACCGGAAAAACTCCGGTAGCCATGAAGATGATGAAGGTAACTAGCCTCACCATTCCCACGGGCAGCTCCTTCCAATCCGCCAAACCCTGACAGACCCCGAATATCATTCCATATCTAGATCTGTACAACTTCCTCTGACTGTACGCACTCATGTTTTCCCATCCTTTCTGCCAGTATCCGGCGGAATTCACTTGCTCTCGCCCTTAGCGGAGCCGCCGTTCATTTTCTTTTTGAGAGCCTGAAGCTCCTCTTCCACCTCGGTGGAGCTTTCCATTTTCTGGAATTCCCACTCGGAATCGCTGGTTCGGGAGGATCCGGCCAAGTCTGCCTCGGCTTCCATCCGGTTGATCCTGGTTTCCATCTCGTCAAAACGGCGCATAGACTCGCTGCCTGTGGCGTGGTAGAGGGTCTCCTTGGCCCGCTTCTTCTCCTGGGCGTGGATTCCCCGCTGAACCAGCAGCCGATGCTTCTGACTGACCTGTTCCAGTTTTTCTTCCAGCTGAGTGATGTTCAGCTTACACTCGGCGATGATCTCATTGAGATGCTTAGCCTCTTTTTCCAGGTACTCTAAATCGCTGACACAGGTTTTCTTTTCCATCAGCGCTTCCCGGGCAAGATCATCTCTTCCGGATTCTACCGCCAGTTTAGCCCTTCCTTCCCATCGAATCAACATCTCTTTCAGATTGGCCCGTTCCCGGTCCAGAGAACCTAGGGAAGCCATCTTTTCGGCGCAGGAAGACTTGAGTTCCACCATGGTGTCCTCCATCTCCTGCATCATCAGCCTAATCATCTTCTCGGGGTCTTCGGCCTTATCGAGAAGGGAGTTTATGTTCGCTCCGATAATATCTTTGAACCTTGTAAAAACACCCATACTATTCCTCCTGTAATCATGTTTACACTCCTTATATTGCAACAGTCGTGCCAAAAACTTTTGACACCCTTAAAAAAAAGAAAATATCCGTAAAAAAAGGCTGTTTCTACCGTTTCGGCCCTGGTCTATCTGCTTTATCCCCTCTTTGGGGGCAAAAAACCGCCTAAAACAGGAAATCTCATGCGTCCTCCCGATGGGATATCCTCACCGGGAAGGCTGCATCTTCGTGTAAGTGGGATTTTTACCATTATGTTTGGGATTTTTGCCGGTATTGTTTGCGTTTTCACCGTAAACATGGTAACCTATCCCCATGGCACAGAAAAGAAACCACGAAGACGCCTTGGGACAGGCCCCGGCCTTCCTAGAATTTCAGCAGTCCCTGCGGATGGCCGCAAAAATCGACCGTCCGGTTATTATTATCGGGGAACGCGGTTCGGGAAAAGAACTGGCCGCCGGACGGCTTCACTATCTTTCCAACCGCTGGCAGGGTCCGCTGATTACCTTAAACTGTGCCTCCCTCACCCCTTCATTGATTGAAACAGAGCTCTTCGGGCATGAAGCGGGATCCTTCACCGGCGCGACCCGGCGCCGGAAGGGCCGCTTTGAAGAGGCCCACAACGGCACCCTCTTCCTGGATGAAATCGGCCTGATACCCCGGGAGGTACAGGAGAAAATTTTAAGGGTGGTAGAATACGGCACCTTTGAGCGGGTGGGTGGTTCTGAGCAGATCGAAGTGGACGTTCGGATCATTGGCGCCACCAACGCCGATCTTCCCGCCCTCAGCAGAGAAGGCCGCTTTAAAGAGGATTTACTCGACAGGCTCTCTTTTGAAGTACTTTTTCTTCCCCCCCTCCGGTACCGGAGGGAAGATATTCCGTTATTGGTTCATCACTTCGCCGGTAGGATGGCCCGTGAGGCGGGGCTCCCGGGTGAAATCGATTTTACACCGGAGGTCATGGAAATGCTGCTATCCCATTCCTGGCCGGGCAACATCAGGGAATTGAAAAACACGGTGGAACGGGCCGTATACCGCAGCGGCGGCGGATTGATAGATACGGTGGTGCTGGATCCTTTCCAAAACCCCTTCGATTCACGAACCGGATTGAATGACGAGCTGCCGCCCCTGCCTGAGCCGTCCGCCGAGACGGCAGCCCCGCCGGCGGAGGATAAAGATAACCCGCCGGAACCAACCCGCGGGCTTGATAAGGGTTTCTTAACAAAACCGGTAAATCTGGATGATTTCACCCGATCCCGGTCAAGGTTAGAAAAATTGTACGTTCAGGAAGCCCTGCGGGTATCCGACGGCAATAAAAAAGCCGCCGCCCGAAGGCTGCGGCTCAGCTATGATCAGTTCCGGGGCCTCTGCCGTAGGCTGGAACAGGAAGAATCGGAGACTTAAACCGCTCCAGCCACGGGACCGGCGGGGCGGTTCCGGATGATCAAGGGCTGGGCAGACCCCGCCCCGAAGAGGCTGTCCATACCGGTTTTAAACCTGTCTGTCCCGTCCAGGGGAACCAAAGCAAGGATAGTTCCGGCAAACCCGCCGCCATGAACCCTCACGGCCCCCTGCCCCTCCAGCAAAGCTTCAGCCGCCGCCAGCCCCACGGCCATTTCCTGGGTTCGGGGTGTATCCGCCACAAAAACATTCTGCAGATACTGAAAGGACGAACGGCCCGACCGATTCATCAGATCAAGAAAAACGGAAATATCAGCCTTTTCCAAGGCAGACAGCTGTTCCTGAACCCTCTGATTCTCCCTGATAAAATGAAAAGCTCTCAGAAATCCCCGATCCCCCGCGGCGGCTCTTACCTCTCCGGCCCTTTGAAGAAGCTCTTCTAAAGTCAGACCCCGCAGAACTTCACGGTTAAAAACCTCCGCCGCCGCCTTCATTTCCCTGGGAATATCGGCATAGTGACCGGAAAGGTCGGCGTGGTCCCCCCGGGTATTAACCACCATAAGCTGATGCCCCAAAGAATTAAACCTAATTTGAAGCCGTTCAAACTGAGGCCGGGCGGGATCGGCAAAATCGATGGCGATCAGACCTGCATGAGCGCAGGCCATCTGGTCCATCAAACCGCAAGGTTTTCCGTAAAACACATTCTCTGCAAATTGGGCTATCTGGGCAAGGGCGGTCAAATCAATGGTTCCCCCATTGTAAAGCCCGCTCAGAATCGCCCCCATGAGAACCTCGAAAGACGCCGAAGAAGATAACCCCGACCCCCGCAATACCCGGGAGGTGATCGCCGCCTTGAACCCTCCGATCCGGTACCCCCGGTCCGCAAAGCCGCGGACCACTCCCCGAACCACCGCCGAAGCGGTTTCCCGCTCTTCCGGGTCAGGTTCCAGCCGGGAAATATCGATTTTCATTTCGGGGTATCCTTCGGACTGGATGGTAATGAGGGACTCTTCCACAGGGGTCACCGCCGCCAGGGTATCCAAATCCACCCCCGCCGCCAAAACCCGGCCGTGGTTATGGTCGGTATGGTTCCCCCCAATTTCAGTCCGCCCGGGGGCGCTGAAAAAGGCGACGGACGGCTCATGAAAGGCGCCTTCAAAATGTTTGGCCAAGGCGATGTAACGCTCCCGCTGGCCCTCGGCGGTTCCGTAGAGGTCAACCAGGGCCGAATCCCATCGGCCCGATTCAATTTCCCTGATCACATCAGCAACTTCTTTCATCAATCTCTTCCCCGTGGTGGTAGTTAGGGAGGCCTGGCCTCCCGGAATATGAGGAACCGTCTCTCCGGTCTAATTCAACAGTTCGTCCAGGATGGTTCCGGCGTAAACCAGAGAAGGACAGACCCGGAATATGTGCTCGTAAAAATCGGGCAGGGGCATGATCAAGTCCGGCACCATCACGGCCCGCATGCCCGCCGCCGAGGCTGCCCGTATCCCTGCGGGAGAATCTTCAAAGACCAGACATTCCTGCGGTTCTATCCCTAGCCCTCCGGCGGCTTTCAAGAAAATCTCCGGATCGGGCTTGCTTTTTGCCACTTCATCACCGCAGGAGAAGTATTTGAAGTATTCTGCCAACCCTGCGCCGGTTAGAAGCTGCATAACCCCTTCACGGTGGGTAGAGCTGGCCACCGCCATGGGAAGGCCCCGGCTTTTCAGGGTCTCCAGCAAGGGAACGGCTCCGGCCTTAATCTTAATCTCACCTTCGGAAAAGAACCGAAACACCCTTTCATGAACCCGATGGGCCCACTGGGCCACATCCATTTTCCCCTCCGTGGCGTCTAAAACAATGGCGGAAGTCTCGTTGTGGGGGATGCCGATACAACGGTGAAAAACCTCTTCTTCCAGAGGAAAACCCATTTCAGCCGCCACCTCCCGGGAGAAAGAGAGATAGGTCCCCTCCGTATCAAGAAGCAGTCCGTCCATATCAAAAATTACGGCGTTTACCATTGGTCACTCTCCCCAACCGATATTTCCCCATTTGAGTGACAGTTTTACACCAATTTTGTGTTTAGTAAATAGGAGGAATGATAAAACACATCCGTGCATTTTATCATTCTGGATAAGAACAGCGTAGCTTTTCTTATCCTCATTCTCAACCATCCACGGCTCACGGCTCAAACCGTGTTTTTAAGAGGAAAGAATGCGCATGACGGATTTCTTTTTCGGCGGCCTTTTTTGGGGCCTGCTCATCATTTTTTTCGGACTCACCCTGGTAATAAAAACCCTGTTTCACATCGATCTTCATTTAGGCCGGATTTTCTTCGCCGTGGTAATTATCCTCTGGGGAATCACCTTGCTTACCGGCAGGCATCCTTTGAAAAGCCCCGTGATTCGGGAAGATGGCGAAGTCACCTCCGTTTTCAGCGACCGCCAGATGCAAGGGGGGCCGATTGAGAGAAAGTACAATGTCATTTTCGGCCGGGAAGTGATTGACCTTCGCCGCTGGGATCCCGAGCATGATCCTCTCAATATCGAAGTAAATGTCGTTTTTGGCTCCGCCGATGTCCGGCTGCCGGAAAACAAGACTTCTTCAGTTAAAGGCACGGCGGTTTTCGGAGCCGCCCAATTTCCCGACGGACAGGTTGCCGCTTTTGGCGAACGGAGGTATAGAACCGGAGGAACCGACCCGGGCAGCGCCCTCTACGTGGAAGCCAATGCCGTATTCGGAAGTTTAGGGGTTTTCAAGTAAAGAGGGCTTTGAGGGATCCGGGTCCTCCCTTACCGGCTCCCCGGGGCCCTTGGAAAGGGTCCGCCGTCCCGGGGCGACCACCAGGTACGTCCCGGTAAGAATGACCGCCATCCCAAGAAGGGTAAAAAAATCGATGGTTTCCTCGAGAAACAGGTTCCCCCAGATAACACCGAAAACCGGAATTAAGAAGGTGACCGAAAGGGCCCGGGTGGGCCCCTCTTGGGCAATAAGCCGGAAGTAAATCACATAAGCCAATCCGCTGCAGAGGGCGCCAAAGGCAAACACAAGAACCGCAGTTCCTCCCGTCACCGGCCCGGGGACGGGAAACGCCAGGGAGGCGGGGAAAATCACCGCTCCTGCGGCGATCTGGGTCACCCCCGCCATGACGATGGGATGAATGCTCAGACCCTTTTTCTTAATAGCCACCCCCGAGAGGGCGTAGAAGTTGGTGGCCCCCACCCCTGCCAGAATAGCAAGAAGGCTTAAGGGCGACATGATGAAGGCCCCCCCGGCACTGATCACCGCCACACCGGCCACCCCCAGGATGAGCCCCGCCCCCTTCCGCCGGGTAAAAGCCTCCCCCAGCCAGAACGCCGCATAAACCGCCGTAAAAACGGGGGTCAGGGAATTGGTGATGGACGACACAGATCCGGGAATGTGAAGCGCCGCAAAAGAATAGAGAAGAAAGGGGATCCCTGAATTAAAAATTCCCAAAACCAAAAGAAACCCCAGGGGCAGTTTCCGCCTATCCTTAGCCAGGATCCCCCAAACAAAGGGTATAAGCACCGCACCGCCCACGAGAAGACGCAGATCCGCCGTCAGAACAGGACCCAGCACGGGAGAAAGGATCCGGGTAAAAATAAAAGACCCGCCCCAAATGACCGCAAGAACCAGAAGAAGAAGAAAATTGACCGGTTTCATGGAGGCATGATACGTCGATTTAAGTCCCTTTGAACAGGGATATTCTCTTGGATGGGATTTAGTTTTTTAATTCCCCGAATTACCTACTTATCGGCTTCAAGGATCGACAAAATCTGATCGATTTTAGCTTCAACGCCCCCCATTCCCGTGGCAAACCGCCTGACAAAGGCTTGAACCTCCTGCTCGTCCCGGGCGGTGAGAAGCTGGGCCACCTCTATGCCAAGCTGCCCCCCGATACGATGGAGTGATTTGAGACTGGGAACCTTCATCCCCGTCTCGATGGCGGCGATGTAGGAGGTGCTGAGCTTACAATATTCGGCCAGCTGTTCCTGGGTGAACCCTTTAAGATTCCGGTAATACCTAATGTTGTCTTTTAAAATAGTCTTTAATGTATCCATTTAATAACAATGATAGAACTATTTTGGGCAAACAAAATAATCTCTTAAGAGAATTATCACTACTATAGGTATAGAGAATCAAGCAAAGGAGAGAAATTTATTTCTTTTCCCTACTACCATGCATTCCAAAGCGGAGAAAACTGACAATACCCCGAACCACCCGTTCAGGGTCCTCGAAGATATCCTCTCCGGCATATACTTTCATCCTTTCCCGGTAGAAATCGGAGGAATAGGAGAACTGGGTCAGCATGATGATGTTATCCAGGCAGAAGATGGCCATACCTTCGTCTATATCGGGATCCACCAGGCCATCCTGTTTTGCCTGGGCTAACAGCCGGCGGTAAAAACGGGAAGTTTGGCTTTCCATCCGTCCCGACAGGCGGGAAGAGAGGTGCTTTAACCCCTGGGTGGAAAGATCGATATAAATCTGATTCAGGGCCTGGTAGCGGACCGTCCATTTCTGAAGGATTCTCACCATGTCGGCCATCTTGGTATAAAAATCTCCCGGATCTGCCTGGATCTCCTCCAAGGCGGCTATCAGAATTTTCCGGCTATGCTCCACCACGGTCATAAATAGATTCTCTTTAGAATCGAAATAGCTGTAGAGAGATCCAATACTGATACCGCAGATTCGGGCAATATGATTGATGGAAGCGGCGCTGAACCCGCAGGTGGCGAATTCTTCGGCGGCGGTTTCGATTATCCGTCTTCGCTTCTCCGGATCTATCCGATCGAAGGTTGGTTTATGAAAAACTGGTTCTTCTGCGGGAGTTCCCGTCGGCGGGTTTCCCTCAATGATGTCCATCAGCGCCTCCCAGGCCTATTATGAAAAATTTATTGCGCAATGAAAAGAGTCATTATACACTAAAAGACATAGAGCGAGCGCTCACTCTATTAATAAAGTCAGGAGGCATTATGAAAAACTCTCTCATCCTGGCCCGGTGCAACCTCTTTGGAGTCATGAAAAACCTGGAAGTTCTTGCTTCGATGGACTCAGGCTTCCAAGAACTAGCCCGTACCGAAAATACTACGGTGCAGTTTCTCATTAAGGGAGGGCCCAAGGGCCACCTCTCCTTCAAAAAAGGAGAGGTAGTATTAAGGGAAGGGCGGTTTAAAAGCCGCATCATCCTCTACTTCACCTCACCGGACCACTTTAACCGAATGGTGAACGGTAAAGCCAATCCCCTGCCCTTGAAGGGATTCACAAGGCTAAAGTTTCTCACCGGCTCATTTACCCAAATGACCGGCATCCTGGAGGACTATCTCCGGGCCGGGCAGGAAGAGCTGAAAAACCCAGAGAAGTTTGAAGCCAACACGGTACTCACCGCCTACACCGCCTTTTTCAGCCTCGCCGAAATAGCCAACCATGATCCGGTGGGAATCTCCTGCGCCCGGGCCATCCCCGACGGAACCATCCAGGTGGCCATCGACGGCGGTCCGGGCATCCAAATTCACGCCAAGGCAGGCCATCTGACGGCAGAGAGGGGATATGCCGATCGGCCCCGGGCGGTTCTCTCGTTTAAGGATATTTCCAGTGCCCATGCTGTTTTGAATGGCACCGCCGACACCTTTACCGCCCTGGCTCTGGGAAACATGGAAATGCGGGGTTTTATCCCCATGATAGAACACATGAACCCCATTCTTGAAATGGTATCCCTCTATTTAAATTAGGAGAAACCGATGGAAAATCTGTATACCAACAGCAAATCAAGGGAACTGTTTCTCAGGGCCGTGAAGGTTTTACCCACGGGAATCCCCGGCCATCTAG
Organism: uncultured Spirochaetaceae bacterium; assembly: GCA_964472775.1. Classification (GTDB taxonomy): domain Bacteria; phylum Spirochaetota; class Spirochaetia; order UBA9216; family UBA9216; genus CAYYNJ01. The sequence continues at coordinate 8,700 of CAYYNJ010000021.1, read as the reverse complement.
GCCCTGTTCAGTCCCAGTTCATCCCCACCTCCGCCTTTCCCTTCTATGCCGAAAGAGCCGAAGGCTCCCATTTCTGGGATATAGACGGGAACCGGTACATCGATTACATGTGCGCCTACGGACCCAACGTCCTGGGATACAACAACCCGGTGGTGGAAGCCGCCGCCCGGGAACAATCGGCCCGGGGAAACTGTATGCCCTTGCCGGGACCAATTCAGGTGGAACTGGCGGAAAAACTGGTGGCCACCATAGAAATCGCCGACTGGGCTTTTTTCCTAAAAAACGGCGGTGACGCCACCACCTTCGCCCTCATGACGGCCCGGGCCGCCACGGGCAGAAAAAAAGTGATTCGGGTAGAGGGGGGATACCACGGGGTGGCCCCCTGGACCCAGAGCCTGGGAGCGGCGGGCGTTTTAGAGACCGACCTAAAGGAAAACCTCATGGTTCCCTGGAACGATGCCGCAGCGGTGGAGCAGAAATTGGAGGCCCACCAAGACCAGGTGGCCGCTTTTATCGCCACCCCCTACGATCACAGAATATTCACCGATAACCAGCTGCCCGCCCCGGGTTACTGGCAGAGAATCAGGGAACTTTGCGACAAACATGGGGTGGTGCTCATTATCGATGACGTCAGGACCGGTTTTCGGCTCAGTATGAAAGGCAGCGCCCACTACTTCGGCTTCAAACCGGACCTGGCCTGCTACTGCAAAGCCCTGGCCAACGGTCACAACATCTCCGCCGTGGTTGGCCGGGAAAACCTAAAGAATGCCGCTTCCCGGGTCTTCTTCACCGGAAGCTACTGGTCATCGGCGGTCCCCATGGCGGCAGCCTTGGCCTGTATCGGCGAACTTGAGCGGCTCAAGGGGCCGGATTTGATGATAAGTCTGGGAGAAAAACTCACTGCGGGCTTAAAAGCGGCCGCCAAAAAAGAGGGTATCGAGCTGGTCATATCAGGGGTGCCTTCCATGTTCTACATGAGGATAGCCAACGACGACAGCCTGATGATGCACCAGGAATTCTGCGCCCAATGCGCCCAGCGGGGTGTCTTCTTTGTCAGTCATCACAACCACTTTATCAATTGCTCCCTCACCGATGAAGATATCGCCGAGACCTTGGAAATCGCCGCCCGGGCCTTCAAAGCGGTGGCGGAAAAATATCCTGAAAACCTGAAAAAATAGGAGGTTCCCGTGTCATTAACGAAATTAGAAATCCAGAAGCTTCTGGACCAGGCGCAGCAGCTGCGCCACGACATTGTCAACACCACCGTATGGGCCGGGGGAGCGCATATCGGCGGAGCCATGAGTGTGGTAGACATTCTTACCCTGCTCTACTTTCACACCATGAAGGTGGATGCGGCCAGACCCGGGTGGGAAGACCGGGATCGGCTCATCCTGAGCAAAGGTCATGCGGGGGTGGGATTCGCCCCGGTTCTGGCTAGAAAAGGCTTCTTTCCCCTGGAGCAGCTGGAAACCTTTAACCACTTCAAATCCCCCTTCGGCATGCACCTGGACGGGGCTAAAGTTCCGGGCTGCGACGTTTCCACCGGCAGCCTGGGTCACGGCCTGCCCATGGGGGTGGGACTGGCCCTGGGGGCCCGGTATCAGAAAAAAGACTGGAAGGTCTTCTGTATCCTGGGCGACGGCGAATGCAATGAAGGATCAAATTGGGAAGCCGCCCTGGCGGCATCACATTACAAACTGAACAACCTTATCACCATCCTGGACCGAAACAGCCTTATGATCGACGGCCCCACCGAGGAGGTCATGGCATTGGAACCCTTGGCGGATAAATGGAAGGCTTTCGGGTTCCATATCATTGAGACAGACGGACACGATTTTCAAGCCCTCAACACCGCCGTGGAAGAAGCCTTGGATCATAAAGAAGGACCTTCTCTGATTCTCGCCCATACCGTCAAGGGAAAGGGCGTTTCCTTCATGGAAAATGATGTGCGGTGGCACTACGGATCCATCGACTCGGCCCTGGCTTTAAAGGCCAGAGATTCCATCGATCAATACTATGCCGGAATGGCGATGAAACAAGGAGAAGCCCATGAGTGACGGAACAGGAACCACCTGGACCTGCTATGACAGCAATACCATGACCCAGGCGGAAATTTACGGTGCGGTCCTCACCGCCCTGGGAGAAAAGGATCCCCGGATCGTGGCGGTCACCGCCGACCTGGCCAAATCAACGAAGATAGGAGTCTTCGGCGAAAAATTTCCCGAACGGTTTTTTAACGTTGGTATCGCCGAGCAGAACCTCTTCGGCGTCGCCGCCGGGCTGGCCAAGTCGGGGCTTATTCCCTTTGCCTCCACCATGGCCGCCTTCGCCTCCATGCGGGCGGCGGAGCAGGTTCGCACCGATATCTGCTATCAGAACCTGCCGGTGAAGATCATCGCCACCCACTCGGGAGTCGCCGTCGGCCAGGCCGGAACCACCCACCACTGCCACGAAGACCTGGCCATCAGGCGGGCTTTTCCCGATTTAACGGTTATCGCCCCCGCCGACGGGGCCGCCATGGACATCGACGGGCCCGTCTACATCAGAATCGGCCGCGGCTTTGAACCCACCTACTATGAAAACGAAGATTACGGCTTTCAGGCGGGAAAAGCGGTAACCCTCAAAGAAGGTAGTGATATCACCATCATCTGCTGCGGCATCACCGTCCTTCAGTCCATGGAAGCCGCCCGGCTCCTGGAAGAGCAAGACGGCCTGTCGGTGCGGGTGGTAAATATGCACACCCTCAAGCCCTTGGATGAAGAAACCATCATGAAAGCGGTGACTGAAACCCGGAGGATCATCA
>CAYYNJ010000021.1:0-5887 GCA_964472775.1 uncultured Spirochaetaceae bacterium | reverse complement strand
GGTTCCGTTGCCGATAAATGCATCAGAAAGCACAATAATGGGCGGAGCCGTGGCTGATGTAATCGCCCGGAGCGGCAAGGGCTGCGCCTTCACCAAGGTCGGAATTCCCGACTGCTTCAGCGAAGTGGGATACCCCGAAGATCTCTACGCCCACTACCGCCTCGACTCCAACGGCATCATCGACGGGGTCCGGGAAATGATGGGCCGGGATTTTGAAGAAGACGAATCCTGGGAAGACGAGGTCTGATATGGCTGGCATAAACCAGAACAGCCCGACCCGGGATTTCCTAAGCGAAGCGGCCATTACCGCCCGGCTCTTTGTGAGAGCGGCTTTACCGGTCATGAAGGTGGTTCTGCAGGACGATCCCCGGATGGCCCGGAAATTCCAGGGACTCAACGCCCAGGTGGTACTGGCGGCTCAAAGCGAAGGCAGCCTCTACGGAGCCTGTCTTGAGTTTTCCGACGGTAGCCTTTCGATCAAGGAAGAACTTCCGGACAATCCGTCCTTATCCCTACTGTTTCCCAGCCTGGACAAAATGAACGACATGCTTTCGGGAGGGAAATCGCTGCCGTCCATTAAAGGAGGATTGCGGCATCCGGTGCTGCTGGTAAAAATTCTCACCTTGCTTCTGAGCTTAAAATTGATGATGCCTTCCGCACGTCCCTCTGACCCGGCGAAACGGGCCATGAAGGTTAAGATGGCCCTTTATATGATTACCACTGCGCTGAGCACCCTTAATAAACTCGAAGATCCCAAAATGAAAAAGTGGACCGGAAAACAGCCCGACCGGATCTATCAGTTTTCGGTGGAACCGGCGGATGAAACGGGAATAGCCGCCTATCTTAGGGTTAAAGCAGGTAACACCAAGGCAGGCCGGGGAGTCTATACCCGCCGGCGGCCCTTCGTCCATTTCCGCTTCAGCAGCGTCGACGGCGCCCTGAAAGTACTCCTCAACGATGTGGAATTTGTCAGCGGGGTAGAACAAGGCTGTGTCCGGATCGACGGTAGTCCCGAATACGCTGCTCAACTCAACGACTTCATGGCGGTTCTGCAGAATCGGATGACCCAGTAGAATTTTTCCTCTTTAACGGCGGCCCGAGTTCCGGGCCGCTTATTTCCTCCCAAACACTGTTTTTCCTTCTTTTTAATGATACAATTAATCCTGTAGGGAGAAAAAAGTCATGAAAAAGTGTCTTCTCGTCACCGCCCTTCTCTTTGGAGCCGTCTTTTCCAATTTCACCCAGAACACCCAGGAAGTTCCCCAAATCGCCATCATGGATGTCATGTCCACCACTTTCACCAGCTCAGACACCCGGATGTTCACGGTTATCCTTCGTACCGATGTATTCAAACTGAACCACTTCAGGATCGTAGAGCGAGGGTTATCCAGCAGCTGGTGAAGGAGCAGGAACTGTCTCTGAGCGGTCTAGTGGAAGACTCAGCGCTCCTGGAGATTGGACGGATCCTTTCGGTGCAGAAACTGATGGTCTGCCGCATCGACAAGCTGGCGGAAACCACCGCCTTTAACATCCGGGTCATTGATGTGGAAACCAGCCTGCTGGATTTCACAGAAAACGTCTTTATCAAGGATGCCAATCAGATCTTCGATGCCATCAAGGATATTGTTATGAAGATCGAACTCCACTACGTCATCAGGAACAGTGAAGAGGGGCCTGCTTCCCGGCTGGAGAATCTGAAGAAAAAATGGTATCTTCTCGGTGCCGACGAAGTTCAAGCAGATAACCTGATGGAGCGGAATGCCGATCCCGAAGCCTACCTGGACATTCGTCAGTACGACATCACCTTCACCATCACCGACTTTATCGATATCAACAACAGGGGCCTTCAGCCCGCCACCATCAAACTCTTTTTTCAGAACGGTATTCCCTACGATCAGGTAACCCGGGCCATCTCATTCGGCATCGTTGATCTGGTAAACTACAAGGAGCGGTTCCTGCCCCTGGGTCTCAGCTTCACCGACTACCTGGATGCCTATGAAAAGCATATTGTTTCGGCGGAAGAGTATCTGGAGTATAAGAAAGGGTACCGCAAAAGCCGATTCGTCTTCGGCGGCGGCGGGGTGGCCAACGCTTTTCCCATCTTCAATTCCGATTTTAAATTCTTGATGGCCACCGCCGCCTGGGAATATTTCTATACCGATTTTCAGCGGGGCCTTTATAAATACAGCACCGAGGTGGGGATCAACCTGATGAACATGTTCCTACCCAGTCCCTATATTCAATTCAATTACTATGTCGGCTCCTACCCCTTTTACGTGAAAGCCTCGGTGGGGGCCCTGGGTGAAGTTTTCCTGGGGGGGCATTTCGGGATAATGGGCCGCCTAGGCGTTGAAGTGGACAGCCGGTTTGAGTTCAACTTTATCATGGTCTTCGGGGGGACCCAGCCCAACGTGTCCTACACCGATCTTGATGCGGCCAAGGGCGAGCCCGGCTATGTTCCCATCAACTTCCCCTACTATGGAGCCCTCTTTACCTACAAGTTGTAAGAAAAACTGTCCCAATTTTGGTGAAGGGCTTCCTTTAACAGGGAACATCCCATCACCAAAATTGGATTCCCTCTTTAATCACCTTTTACTTGACCTTGCGGTTGCCAGAACCTATCCTTAATGAACCTTACGTACGAGGTCAACAGGTGAGAAAAAGTGCCAGAACACGGCTGAAACGGATCCTTCAGAAATCGATTACCCGGGAACTCAGTATCTATCTAACGGTTTTTATCACGGTAGTGCAGATCATCGTCTTTCTCTTCGTCTATAACACCCGGTCACAGGAAATGGATGTGACCTATAAGGACTTGGCAGAAGATTATACCGAAAAGATCCGGGAAAGCCTGGCTATCCCCATGTGGTATTTTGATGAAGAACAGGTGAACATGATCGGGAACATCTACATGAACAACCAGGATGTTCAGAAGGTAAAAATCACCGATGACTTAGGAAATACCATCTTTTTTGCCCAAAAACTTGACCCCCATCGAACCATCTCCCGAAGTACCACCATCAACTACCGGGACACGGTGATAGGGAAGGTAGAACTGGAAATTAGCCTGAAGCAATTCGACCGCAGTTTGGATCAGATAAAACAGGATACGGTCTATCTCATCCTGGGAGCCCTTCTTTCCATCCTGGTGTTGAACAATCTGATCCTTAGGATCCTGATCCAAAAATCGTTCCGCGGCTTTCAGGAAAATATGGACAGCCTGGCGGCGGGCGATTTTTCCTTCTCTGACGATGGCCAGGTGCGGACCGAGATGCGGGGCATAGCCGACCGGTTCAACGAAATGGCTAAAAAAGTCCGCACCCGGGAAAACACCCTTCAAGAACTGAATGAAAACCAAGAAAAAATCATCCAAGAGAGAACCGGTGAACTGACAAAAATCAATGACGACCTGGAAAAAGAGGTTAAAGAGCATAAAGAGACAGAGAGACAACTCCTAAGAAAGACCGAAGAAGCGGAGGCGGCAAGCCGGATAAAAAGCCGGTTTCTTGCCAACATGAGCCACGAGATCAGAACCCCCATGAACGGTGTGCTGGGTATGACCGATCTTCTGCTTAACACCCCGCTGACGACACAACAGCAGGAATATCTTAAAGCCATTAAAACATCCGGGGACTCTCTGCTGACCATCATCAACGACATCCTCGATTTTTCCAAAATTGAAGCCGGGAAGGTTCAGTTGGATATTGTTGATTTTAATCTTCGCACCCTTATTTCCAACAGTCTCAGCACCGTCAGGTCCAAGGCGGAGGAACAAAATATTATAGGAGCTTCCATAGAGGTGGGTGAGGATTATATCCAAGTTAATCCACTGGGTGCAGTTGTAAAAACAGCAACCCTGGAAACTTATCGTGATCATCGAATGGTAATGGCTTTTACCCTGCTGAGTATACTAATCCCAGGGGTGGAAATTTCTGAGAAGGAATCGGTTGCTAAATCTTATCCGGAATTTTTCTCCGATTTAGTAGAGGTGGGTTTATTTATCTAATTTAATATCAATCAGTTAGCATTATTAGGATTTTGCCGGTTGATATTACTTGACATCAAAATAATATTATAGGATAAAAAGGATTATGAAGATAAACAAAGTGATTGTTTTAGGCGGTGGATTTTCTGAGGAGAAGGATGTTTCCAAAGTTAGCTCGGCAAAAGTTGCTGAAGCGCTATCTCAGAACATCGACAATGTAACGTTATTGGATCCAGCTAATTATGATAGCTGGGATGATTTGATAAAGGCGATAAAAAATGAGAAGCCGGATATCTGTTTTATCGGTTTGCATGGGGGAGAAGGTGAGGATGGACGCATTCAAGCTCTGCTGGAGCTCAATGATATCTCTTTTACCGGATCTGGTTTTAATGCCTGTGCCCTGGCAATGGATAAAGAGGTTTCGGGATTATTAGCACAATCATTGGATATTCCTTTGCCACATCGTATCATTCTTGAGGAACTACCTGATGATCTTAAGGCCATTGGAATTAAGCTGGGATATCCACTAGTGGTGAAACCAAATAACTCGGGTTCATCAGTTGGGATCTCAATTGTTAGAAAAGAAAATGATCTTTATGATGCTGTAAAAGAAGCATTTAAATATAGTAAGCGTGTTATTTGTGAAGCTTTTATCGAAGGAAGAGAACTAACTGTTACCATATTGGATAATAGAGCTCTTTCTGTAGTTGAAATCAAACCACAGGATGGCTGGTATGATTACACCAGTAAATATACCAAAGGTAAAACAATTTATGAAGTCCCTGCAGCCTTATCAAAAGATGAAACTAGGATTATTCAGAATTATGCCAGAAACATATTCAAACTGCTGGGGTGCCAGATCTATGGTCGGGTAGATTTTCGTTTTGATGGAACCAATTTCTATTTTCTTGAAGTTAATACTTTGCCGGGGATGACACCTCTAAGCTTAACACCAATGGCTGCCGGTGAAGCTGGATTGAATTTTTCGCAATTACTCTTAAAAATCGTAGAATTATCACAAAATAAGATAAAACAGTAGAACTAAGAAGTTCTAGAACTGAGGAGTTCCCATGAATAAAAGAATTATTTTATTGTTTATTATTTTTGCCTTATTTGTCACACTTTGTGCCGAAAATGTCCTATTGGAAATTACACCAAGTAGTATGGTCTATAACTATTTTTATCCTGCTTATATCGATCCAGCTAATCCTGGTATGCAACCGATACTTTTCTGGTTACGAGCGATTGAAACCTCTGGAGAAAGCGATGTGCAGGGTTATGAGGTTAAGTTGAGTTTACAATGGCGGGATACTATGCTAATTGATGAGCTGTTGGTTGAACCCAAGGAAAACTCTCCATACGAAGTATTGCCTGCAGGTGGAGAATTCAATTTTAATAGTCAGCAATTGATTGTAGAAGATGAATCGCAATACTTCTCAGCAATCAATGGTATCGATTTTGATGATATAGTTGAGACAAATGAGGAGTTTCAGGATCTCGTATTGCAATTAGGATATTTCCCGGATGGTGATTATGTGTTTACTGTACAGATGTTGGTTGAAAATGAACCGGTTTCTAATCCTGCAACTTTCACCTTTTCTATAATTGCTCCTACAGCGATTACTTTGATATCACCTGGTAATCCCATTGGTTTAGGACCAGCTGTAATCTCTGATAGTTTTCCTTATTTTGTCTGGTTCTCTAATCTTAGCTCTTTTAAATTTCTGCTCTATGAATTACAGGGTGGCGAAGAGAATGATGAGGAGATTGAAAATCAAAGTGAAGTAATCTATGAAACAGAATTGGATAACACTTTGGTATTCTCCTATCCCTCTTTTGCACCTATGCTGGAAGAGAATCAACTCTATGCCTGGCAGATAAACGCACAAGTTACTTCACCAA
>CAYYNJ010000020.1:16741-18584 GCA_964472775.1 uncultured Spirochaetaceae bacterium | reverse complement strand
GGTGGCTAACACAAGCTTCTGGATATCCTGTCCCTCGTTGGCATGAACCACCGCCCGATGAACCACTTCGGCATCGATGCCGGTGATAATGCCCTTTTCGCCGTAAGCCTGTTCAACCTGGGCCTGAGTCAAGGGTCGTCCGGTTCCCTCGGCCCGGCGGAGGGATAAGAACCCGCTCATCCGGTCCGCCGAGAGGATGATGGTTATGACACCGTCCCGATGAACCCTGGCCCGCAGGAGCGGGCCCTCGGGTTTGTCCCATTGATCGACCACCCCGTCCAAGGTGGAGAAGATCTGGTTCCCCCGCTTTTCCAGTCCCTCTAAAATCCTCAGACCCGAGTCGACCACATCCCCGGAGGGAATGGTCTGCCCGTACACATCCTTCCCCGGCTTTCCCGGTTCGAAGGCGATTTCCGCCACCATGGCCCCCTTGGTAACCACCGCCATGCGGTCCACCGTCTCCAAGGGATGCTCGGTGATGCTGGGCACCTCTTTCTCAACCCCGGAAAGCCACTCGGGGTCCGAGGCACTTTCCCGGAATCGGCCTTTCATTTCAGCCGCATCCGCTTCGGGAAGAGATTTCATGGTTATCTGGATGTTGACCTCGCCGGGAGCCTCGGGGGCCGTTCCCTCCACCAGCACATAGTCTTTGAGAGACTGATCAGGGCCCTTGTAGAAGGCAAGGATATCAGACTGAATCCGGGCATAATCGATGCCGGAAAAACCGGCCTCCTTCAAGGCCTTTCCGAACTCTTTGAGAACCAGAGGTTTTCCGTGACCCCGGCCTTTCTTCATGGAAAGAAAAGCCCTCAGCTTATCCTGGGAAACTTCAATCTTAAAAAAACCGTCTTCGGCGATGCTGATGGGAACATGGTTAAGGGGTTTCTGATGATCGATGGAACGCTGCAGCAGGGTTCCGACTTCGTAGGCCGAGAGGAGGGTATCCTCGGCAACCCCCAGGGCAACCGCATCGGACAGAACCAGCTCCGGTGATGGGGGCACCGCTTTTTCACCCCCCGGAGAAAAAGAGAGCAGACAGGTGTTCTGATCCTTGGAAAGAGAAACCTCCCAGTTATGGGCGGAGTGCGGAAGGACTTCCACCCAGTTCTCTCCCCAGCGGACAAATCCTTCATGAACAGCCCTCACCTCGTTACCGGTCCGCTCCACCCCGTTCCCTAAAAAAAGAGATTCCTTGGGCTTTTTCCCCGCCAGGGGGCGTCCAAAAACGTTTACCCCCTCTTCTCCGGCGTTTCCCGGGAGAATTTCGCAGACCAGGGCGCCCTTTTCCGCCCAGCCCTTTCCCAGAACCTGGGGATTAACCGCCACGGGTTCCCGTATTTCCCGGTTCTCCCGCTTTTTGACCTCCCGCTCTTTAACACCGAAGAGGGTCTTTACCTCTTCGGTTTTCACCACCTCGATGCTTTCATATCTGATTTGGAAAATATCGGGAGAACCGAGATGATCAAAGAAAGCCAGAGCGTCTTCTTCCATGGCGGGGGGTACCGGAAGATCCTTCCACTCCAGTTTGTCCTCCAGGGGGTCCCCCGGAGGAACGGCGGCGGCGACGGGAACCGTAACGGGCCCTTCGGTGGTTTGGGACAGCCGAGAAAGCACCTGGGCCAGGGATTGGATGGTAAAACCGTGGGTCACCTTGCCCTTCTCTAATAAAGCTATATTTAGACTTTCATCTATCACTTTAGTAAGATCTGCGTCTTTAGCATCGGTGGGCATTGTTTCATCTATAGTATCTATGCTATTTTCAATATGATACATTAAGAGTAAGCTACCATTCACTTTATTTAATCTTTTTTGAATGTATACAAGTCTCCATTCATAAAGTACA
>CAYYNJ010000020.1:12337-16731 GCA_964472775.1 uncultured Spirochaetaceae bacterium | reverse complement strand
CCCGCCGGATCGGGATGGAAGAGAAGGGCCGCCGACATCCCCTGGGGATCGGCCTGAAGCTCAATTTTTCCTGTGACAAGATGTTTTTTCATGGTTTGCTCAGCGCCGATCCTCAGGTTCCAGGGCCTTTAACAGCTTGGTTTTGAGAAGGTGATTCTCTTTCTTTAAAGAAGAAATTTCGTATTGTTGAGACTTAATCGTTTCCAGAAGATCGCCCTGGGTAAGGGCTCCGGTGTGCAGAAGCCGCTGAAGCTCTTCCACCTTGGTAGAGAAGTCTACCTCCGCCTCTAGCTCGGCCGCCTGAAAACTTTCATCCATGCCGGGAATTTCCAGAAGCTCTCTGTCGTCTCCGGTGGTTTGAATGATCTTATCCGCCATTCGGTAGATGGCTTGGGAAATTACAGACTCCGGCTTGTACCGGGTTATGGGCAGCCGGGAACGAAGCGCCACATCCTGAAGATGATCCTTGTAGATAACCCCTAGATGCTCAATCTCTATGCCTAGATATTCTTGGCACGATCTTTTTATTTTATCCCCCTTTTCCACATCCCGGGGATTATCCAGCATGTTGAGAACAAAAAGAGGACGGAAGGTGGCCAGGTTCCGGGTCAACACCTGATGACCTTCGGGATCCAAGGCACCCAACTCCTTGATAAGCTGGGGGATGTAAACCCTCTGCAGGGAGGCTCCGTCTTTCTTCATTTCTTCCAGGCGGGCCATGGCGGGACTCTTGCGGGAGAAAGAATCGGTGATAAGACGGAAAATCACATTCTTTAAAAAGAGATAGGCGTTCAAGGTCGATGTCAAAGTGGGAGAGGTTATGACGATTCCGTGTTTGGTCATGAGAAAAAAATCGATGGTATTAAAGGAGGTTCCCGCCCCTAAATCGAGGATGAGATAATCGGCGTCAAGGGCGGCCAGACCCCGGATGAGTTTCTTCTTTTGATGGCTTTGCAGATTGGCCAGACCGGGAATTTCCGTATCCCCCGGGAGGACCCGCAGGTTCAGATAATCCGTATCCTGAACCATATCCGCCAGAGACGTATTGCTCCGGCTTAGAAAAGTGCCGATGCCTTCATCGGTTTTCTTGAGACCCAGAATCTGATGAATATTGGAAGCCCCCAGATCTAGATCCGCCAGGATCACCGATTTCCCCGCTTCGCCCAGAACGATGGCAAGATTGGCCGCCAACAAGGATTTCCCGACTCCTCCCTTACCGCTGGCAATGGGTAGTATCCGCATTCAAGCCTCCTTACGGGGTAATAGTAACAGATTGAGGGTAAAAATAAAATCTATCAGAAGCACCAGAACCAGCAGGAGCCATCCCCTAAGGGGGGAAAACATGCTATTTTCAAGAAAAATCCTATTGCCGACTCCGGGGAACCCTCCGAAGAGAAAACCCCCGGCCGCCAGACCCAGGATGAGGAGGGAAGGAAGCCTCCCCGCCGCCAAAACCGGCGCGGCCGGAGCGATTCTTCCCCGAAAAACTATCCCCCAAAGATAGAGGGTGAAGGGAAAACCCGAAAGGGCTAGCAAAAAAACAAGGAAATTCCCTTCCCGGGGCGGTATATTTTCAGACCCCAGCAAAAAGAAGAAGAGAAGAATAAAACGGAGAATCTCCCAGATCCCCCCGGTAAAGGCAAAAAAGGCTTTAGTATTCATGATGAGTAAGTGTAAGCGCCGGCCCCGGTTCCGGTCAAGGCGGAGAAGAAAAAGAAAAGACCGAACCGGTCCGGCAACCCCTCTTCACCGAGGGACCCCCGGGGGTAAAGACCAAAATTTCCGAATCTCATCGAGAATATCGGAGAATTCCCGCAAGAATGCCCTCTTCCCTTCACGGGAGTCACGGAATTTCGAGTTGAACCGTGACACATTTAACGAGTAGAATAGAATTTTCGGAGGTGTTCCATGAAAAATCTACGCAACCGCATCATAACCCTGGGAACCGTGCTTATAGCGCTGGTCCTGACCTTGGCCGCCTTTGCCCCCGGACTCTATGCTCAGACAAAATCGGCCGAGGACGGAGACATCGATCAGTATATCCTCATGATCGATTACCTTTTCAGGTATATCCAAGATCAGTATGTGGAAGAAGTGGATCCTGAAGTTCTCTTCGAGGGAGCGGTAAAGGGACTCTTCGAAAGCCTGGATGATCCATATTCGGTGTATCTCACCGCCTCGGATATGGAAGATTTTGCCGATACCACCGAAGGGGAATTCGGCGGGGTGGGCCTCTATATTTCCAAGAGCGCCTCCCTGGAGTTTGACAACGGCAACACCGGCGAAAGTGTCAGAGAAACCTTCCGAACCCGATATGCCGCCTTTGTAGAGGTTATTTCCCCCATTGAAGGAACCCCCGCCTTCCGGGCCGGGGTCTCAGCAGGAGACTTCATCATCGCCATCGATGAAGAGTCCACCGCCGAGCTGACCATGGACGAGGTGTTAGGCCGGCTCAGGGGAACCCCCGGGACGGAAGTGACCATGACCATCGCCCGAACCGGCAACCTGATCTTCGATGTAAAGGTGACCCGGGCGATCATCGAAGTACCGGTGTTGCGGTCCGCCCTGATTCCCGGAGGAACAGGATACATCAGAATCATCAAATGGACTCCCTACACCCACGAGCGCATCGCCGAAACCTTGGCGGATTTTAAGAAACAGGGCTGCACCTCCTTGATCTTGGATGTGAGGGGCAATCCCGGCGGGCTTTTAAGTTCCGTGGTGGATGTCTCCGATCTTTTTTTGAACCGGGGCCCCATCGTCAGCACCCGGTCCCGGATAGCGGCGGAAAATGAGGTGTTCTACGCCGGCCGGCGCACCGCAGTGGATCCCGATTTCCCCATAGCGGTACTGATCGACGAAGGGTCCGCTTCGGCCTCGGAGATCCTGGCAGGAGCCATGAAGGATACGGACAGGGCCCTGCTGATCGGCACCACCACCTTCGGGAAAGGGTCGGTACAGCAGATTCGAGCCTTCGGTAACGGCGGGTTTAAAATGACCACTTCCCGGTATTACACCCCCAACGGCATCAATATCGATAAGGTGGGGGTGGCCCCCCACGTGGTGATAGAAGACGAAGCCTTCACCGATGAAGCCCTGGAAGACCTGCAGATTCTCTACGAAGAAAATAGAATCCCCTATTTTGTAGAAAAGCACACCTCTCCCAGCCCTGAAGAGATCGCGCGGTTCATCCAGGACCTGCGTACCGAAGGCATTGCCCTGGACGACCACATCCTGCGGCGGATGATCCGCCAAGAGGTGAACCGGACTCTCAACGATCCTCCGGTTTACGACCTGGAATTTGATACGGTGCTTAAGGAAGCCATTTCGCTGCTGAACGGGGGGGCCCGCCCCGAAGATTATCGGGAAAAATGAAGCAGTACATCCTCCCGAGCCGTTATCAAGGCGGGCCCCTGCTGATCCTGGACCGCCGAGAAGCCCATTACCTGCTCCATGTCCGGCGGCTCCGGGAGGGCGATGAACTACCCGGCGGCGACTCCCAGGGGGGGCGGTACCTTTTGAAAATAGTCCGCCTCCTGGAGGAAGGAGGTTGTGAAATCGCCGTGACCCCGGGGAAGGAAGAAGCCCCGGGGACCGACACGGCGGTTAACCCCGCCCAGGGGCCCCGCCTGGTCCTCCAGCCCTGCCTGCTCAAGGGGAAAAAGATGGATACGGTCCTGCGGCAGGCCACCGAGGCGGGGGCGGCGGAAATACACCCCCTGATCAGCCGGAATACCGTGGTAAAACCCAAGGAAGAGCGGCAGAAAGGAGAACGGTGGCTTAAAATTCTCAAGGAAGCGGCCCAGCAGAGCGGAAACGGGGGGCTCCCCGGCCTCGCCGAACCCAGGAACCTCAAAGAACTGCCCCGGGTGGGCGAAGGGGAATTGGGGCTCTATTTTCATGAAAAGCCCCTTGATAACAACAGCCTCCACGGGTATCTTGAGAAGCCTTATAATACGATATATCTTTTACTGGGACCCGAAGGCGGCCTTGCCGCGGATGAAACCGCTTTTTTGGACAGCCATGGCTATCATTCCGTTCATTTAGGGTCCAACGTTTTACGAGCGGAAACTGCGGCTATTTTCGCCCTGGGGGCGGTGATGACCATTGTAGGAGAGCAAAAGCTGTGGAGCATAAAAAAGTGAACCAGAAAGTGCAGCGTATAAATCTTCTGAAAATTCCCCTGGATATTCTTCAGGAAGAGGATTTGGAAGAGGTTATCCGAGGTCTGGCGGAAGAAAAGGGTTCCCATCAGATAGTTCTTGTCAATTTTCGAGAATTTATGCGGAGCCGCAGGGATCCTGAGCGTCTCAGAATGCTGCAGGAGGCGGCGCTGGTTCTTCCCATTTCCCGGTCGCTGATCCGCGGCGCCCGGTTTCTCAAACGGGACCTTC
>CAYYNJ010000020.1:8325-12327 GCA_964472775.1 uncultured Spirochaetaceae bacterium | reverse complement strand
ACCGAAAACATGTTCGGCGACATCTTGAGCGACGAGGCGAGCCCATTCGAAAAATGCCCTTCGAATTCGTCATCAGGCTCTTGGGTGTCATCGAAAAAATCAACGGCACCGTCTACCTGTTGGGCGAGAAAAACCGGGAGCTTAACATTTCAGCGGGAAATCTTCGGGATTCCTTCCCGGGGCTGCTCATCGTGGGACGGCATCAGGGCTACCTCTCCCCCGAAAGGGAACAGAACGTGGTAATGGCCATTAAGAAGGCCACTCCCACCCTGCTGCTGGCGGGATCGGGATTGAAGGGGGGCGACCGCTGGATCTACCGGCGCCGGGACGATCTGGGAGCCGCCTTTACCCTATGGTGCGGAGAGTGTTTCAAAATTTTTTCCGGAAAAGCCCAGAGGATAAGCCGAAAACAGTGGGAGAGCCGGGCCCATGCCTTCAGCACCCTCATTAAAAATCCCGTCAGGCTCCTGGGGATCTTCCCCCGGATCGGATTCGGGATGCTGCTGCTGGTGTACCGGATCAGAAAACTCTAAGACCGGCCGAGGCAAACAACCTTACCAAAAAATTGACTCCGAAAAAGGCTTCCGTAACGGCGGAGGAGAATCCGGTGGAAGGAGCGGCGCAGGGCGCCCTCCACCTGCCGGGGAGAACGGGATTCCAAGAGACGGCGGCGGAAATCTTCATTCCGGAGAAGTTCCGCCAAGGAACTAATCACCGGAAGATATTCACTCTGATACTCCGGAGGATTGGCCACTAAAAAAAGGAAGTGCACCGGCTCGGCATCGTAGGAATCGAAATCGATCCCCCGGCGGGAGATGCCCAGGGCAATGACAAACTGGCCCACCGCATCGCACTTCCCATGGGCCATGGCTATCCCGTGACCCAGGCCGGTTGACTGAAGCCTTTCCCGGTCGCAGACTGCTTGCTCAAACCGGCCTTTGTCTTCCCAGCGGCGGAATACCGGAGCGCGGTTAATCAATTCGTGGATGGCCATAAACTTCTCTTCACTCTGAAGATCGTTGATGACCGATCCCACGGGAAAGCACGACAAATTTTTCACGATACCCTCTTGTCTGATAATACAACGGTAATGGCGGGAAGACAACATTATTTTGGAGATTTTAGAGAATGGTATTTCCGGTTCTCCAGGAAAATTCGGTTTCCCAAACCCCGCCCGATTGCCCAGCCCCCCCATATCTGCTACCATTACCCCGCCTATGAGAATAGAAATACACTATAAGACCCTTTCGATTGACGGCAGGATCCATCATATCCGGAAAAGCCTCGCCGAGGCGGGACTCCCCCTGGATGCCGGCCTGGCGGTGGTGGATGTATACATGATCGAAGTACCCGATCAGAAAGGCAGGGCCGTACCGCTTGAGCCCTCATTGCTTCGCTCTGTCTTCCTTGACCCGGTGGCCCAGGAGGCGCTGTTCGACGCCCCCGCCGCCCCGGTTCTGCTTCCCGATTGGGAGGGGTTGGCGGAAGTGTCCTACCGGGCGGGGGTTACCAACCCCGTGGCCATAACGGCCAAAACCGCCCTGGAGGCGGCCCTGGGCAAACCCCTGCCCGAGGGCTCCCTGGTTCAGACCGCCCGGCAGTATCTGTTCCGGGGCACCGGCGGAGGTCCGCTTCTTGAAACCTTGGCCAAACAGCTCTACAACCCCCTGATCGAACAGGCGGTGATAATCTCCCGGGCCGGGTGGGACCGGGGCGTCCGGCCGCCGGCCCTCTACCCCCACCAGGTGGCTCCCAGTCCGGTGACCATCGAAGATTTTGACCTGGACGATCTGGATGACGAAGCCCTGGCGGCCTTTTCCCGGCAGCGGCTCCTGGCCCTGACGGTGGAGGAGATGAGGGCCATTCAGGCCTACTTCCGGCGTTCCGATATCAGGCAGACCCGTAAAAAACGGGGGCTTCCTTCCGGGCCCACGGATGTGGAGCTGGAGATGCTGGCCCAGACCTGGTCGGAACACTGCAAGCATAAGATTCTCAACGCCAAGGTGCTCTACCGGGAGGGAGAAAAAATCGAAGAAATCGACTCCCTCTTTAAAACCTACATCAAAGGCACCACCGACACCCTGTTACCGGAAAAACCGTATCTGAAGTCCCTCTTCCACGATAATTCCGGGGTGGTGGATTTTGATGAAGAAAACCTTCTCTGCTTCAAGGTGGAAACCCACAACTCCCCCTCCGCCCTGGATCCCTACGGCGGCGCCATCACCGGCATCGTGGGGGTGAACCGGGACATCCTGGGCACCGGCAAGGGGGCCCGGCCCATCTTTAACACCAACGTCCTCTGCTTCGGCGAACCGGACACCCCGGCAACGGAAATTCCCCAGGGGCTTCTCCACCCCCGGACCATCATGCGGGGGGTCCATCAGGGCATCATCGACGGGGGAAACCAGTCGGGAATCCCCACCGTGGGCGGCGCCTTCCTCTTCGACGAAAGCTACCGGGGCAAACCCCTGGTGTTCTGCGGCACCGGAGGCATCCTCCCCCGGGAGATCGCCGGCGAAGGCTCCTGGATTAAGCACATCGACGACGGCGACATCACCGTCATGGTGGGCGGCCGGATCGGAAAGGACGGCATCCACGGCGCCACCTTCAGTTCCCTGGCCCTGGACGAAGAATCCCCCACCTCGGCGGTGCAGATCGGCGATCCCATCACCCAGAAGAAGATGGCCGACTTCCTCCTGGAAGCCCGGGATAAAGGACTCTACAAGGGCATCACCGACAACGGAGCGGGGGGCCTTTCCTCTTCTCTTGGAGAAATGGCCGAATATTCCGGCGGAATCAGGGTGGATCTGGATAAATGCCCCCTGAAATACCCGGGCCTGGCCCCCTGGGAAATCTGGGTCTCCGAATCCCAGGAGAGGATGAGCCTGGCGGTGGATCCCTCCACCCTGGATGAACTTTTGGCCCTAGCCCGGAAACGGGATGTGGAGGCCACCCCCATCGGAGAGTTTACCTCCACCGGCACCGTATCCCTCTACTACGAAGGAAATCTGGCGGGGGAACTGTCCCTGGATTTTCTCCATGACGGCCTGCCGGTCATGACCATCCCGGCGGAACTGAACCAGAAGCCGGTGACAGAAAAGACCCTGCCCCCTTCCGGGGCCGAAGAAACCGAGGGACTCCTCTACGCCCTGCTGGCGGAGCCCAACATCGCCTCCAAGGAACCCCTGGTGCGTCAGTACGACCACGAGGTGCAGATTCAGTCGGTGACCAAGCCCTTCGTGGGGGCCCGGTCCGACGGTCCCTCCGACGGAGCGGTGCTGCGGCCCGTGGCCCGGTCGAACCGGGGGGTCACGGTGACCCACGGTATCTGCCCCTGGTACGCCCTCCTGGACGCCTACCGGATGGCCCAGAACGCCGTGGACGAGGCATTCCGGGCCCACATAGCCCTGGGGGGCGATCCGGACCAGACCAGCGTGCTGGACAACTTCTGCTGGCCCGACCCGGTGGAGTCGGCCTCCACCCCCGACGGCCCCCACAAGATGGCCCAGCTGGTTCAAACCTGCCGGGGACTCCAGGACGCCTGCCTGGCCTACAAGGCTCCCCTGATTTCCGGCAAGGACTCCATGAAAACCGACGCCCAGTTGGGGGGCAAAAAGGTATCGGTGAAGCCGACCCTGCTGGTGTCCCTGATGGGCATCACCCCGGACTGCCGGAACACCCCCTCCACCGACTTCAAAGCCCCCGGGGATTTGATCTACCTCCTCGGGGAGACCCGGGGAGAACTGGGGGGCACCTTCTATGAAAAACTCGGCGGGAAAGGCCCCCTGGGCAGCTGCCCGGAGGTAAAACCCGAAGAAGCCCTGCCCCTCTACCGCAGCCTCTTTCAGGCGATCCACCGGGGCCTCACCGCCTCCTGCCACGATCTTTCCGACGGGGGTCTGGGGGTGGCGCTGGCGGAATCGGCCCTGGCGGGCCGGCGGGGCGCCGCCATTGACCTGGCCAAGGTTCCCTGCCACCCCGGATGCGGCGAGGAGGCCCAAC
>CAYYNJ010000020.1:4963-8315 GCA_964472775.1 uncultured Spirochaetaceae bacterium | reverse complement strand
CACCTCGTCACGGCCGACGTCCCGGCCGCAGCTCTCGTCGTCGCCGCGGTCTGGGGCGCCCTCGCGCTCTACGAGAAGCCGACGGCGCTGCGGCTCCTCGGGACGGCGGCCGCCGGTGCGGCGGTGGAGCCAACCGGCTGCTCTTCGGTGAAACCCCCTCGCGGTTCCTGGTATCGGTGGCGCCGGAACACCGCAGTGCCTTCGAGGAAGCCCTGGCGGGCCGCCGGTTCGCCCTCATCGGATCGGTCACCGCATCACCCCGGATAACCGTGACCCAAGGAGGCGGCGGAATCGTATCCGCCCCCCTGGACAAGGTCACCGAAGCCTGGAAAAAACCCTTCGGGGGGGAGGTTGAATAGCACCATGGTAAACTGCTGCGTCATCACCGGCTACGGTATCAACGCCGACCACGAACTGGTCACCGCCTTCGAAGAAACCGGCGCCCGGGCGGTCCGGGTTCCCATCACCGATTTAATGGAAAACCCGGAAATGCTGAAGGATTTTCACATCCTCGCCTTTCCCGGGGGATTCTCTTTCGGCGATCACATCGGGTCGGGCCTGGTCTTTGCCCATCTGTTCAAACAGCACCTGAAGGCCGAGCTCACCGCCTTTCTGGGGGCGAAAAAACCCATCATCGGCATCTGCAACGGCTTTCAGGTACTGGCCAAGATGGGAGTTCTTCCCAACCTGGGGGGTGACTGGACCCCCGAAACAACCCTGATTCACAACAACACCGGGGTTTTTGAGAACAGCTGGATCGAGGTGGAGTTTAATTCCGCCTCCCCCTGTATCTGGACCCGGGGACTCTCCACCATGGACATTCCCATCCGTCACGGGGAAGGGCGGTTCCATACGTCAAATCCCGCCGTTTTGGAAGCCCTGGAGGAGAAGAACCTGGTGGCCCTCCGGTACCGGGGCCGCAATCCCAACGGATCCCAAAACGGCATCGCCGGAATCACCGACCCCACGGGGCTGATTTTAGGGCTCATGCCCCACCCGGAAGGGTTTCTTTTCCCGGAAAACCATCCCCGATGGAACCGGAACCTCCCCGCCGAGGGGGAAGGATTGAAAATCTTCCGCAATGGTGTAGCCTACGCCCGGGAGAATCTTCTATAATTGCCTGATGGCGACCCTGACAATTCAACCTTCCGGTAAAACCGTGGCCGTTTCGGCGGCCATTTCCCTGCTCAACACCATGCTCCGTGAAGAGGTGGGAATTCCCCATGTCTGCGGAGGCCGGGCTCAGTGCGGAACCTGCCGTATAAAAATTATCTCCGGGGCGGCCCAGCTGACCCGGCCCAACTCCCTGGAAAAAGAGCGGCTGGGAGAAGAATTGCTGAATCAAGGCTACCGCCTGGCCTGTCAAACCCACGCGGCGGGGGACGTGGTGATAGAGATCCCCCCCAAGGAGAATCATGGAAATCGGTAAATACAACACCCTCACCATTAAAAGGGTGGATAAAGGGGGAGTCCTTCTCTCCGACGGCACGGAGGAAACCTATCTCCCCGGCCCGGAAGTGACTCCGGACATGAAAGAAGGGGAAGAATTGAGGGTTTTCGTCTACAACAGCCAGAAAAATGAAACCCGGGCCACCCTGCAGACACCGAAGGGCCAAGTGGGGGAATTTGCCTATATGAAGGTGGTGGATGTAAACCCCCTGGGGGCGTTCCTGGATTGGGGGATCCCCAAGGACCTCATGGTTCCCCCGGGAACCCAGAAATGGCCCCTGAAAAAAGGGGAAAGCACCATGGTATTCATCGCCGAAGATTCCCGGCGGTTGGGAATCATCGGGTTTACCAATCTTTCTCCTTTTTTCAGCAAGGATTTTTCCGAACTGAAATCGGGACAGAAGGTGGACGTTCTGGTCTGGGGCCTTACGCCCCTGGGGGCCAAGGTGATCGTGGAAAATAGATTTTCCGGCCTGGTCTACAAGCAGGACATGGACAAGCCCATCGAGCCGGGCCAGCGCCTCACCGGGTGGATCCGCCGGATCCGCAAGGACGGCAAACTCGACATCGGCCTCTGGGAGAAAAACATCGAAAAATCCGAAGACTTTAAGGCCCGGCTTCTGGAGGCCCTGAAGGCCAAAGGGGGCATGCTTCCCCTGACCGACAAAACCGATCCCCAGGTCTTCAGGAACGAACTGAACATGAGCAAACGGGTCTTCAAGATGACCGCCGGAATGCTCAGTAAAGCGGGGAAAATTGAAATCCACGAAACGGGCATCACCCTCCCCGGCGTCGAGCCCCCCCGGAAACCGAAGGTTCTCAAGGTTAAGGCCAAAGATCTGTCCAGTCTGGTAAAACCGGGCTATGATCCTCTGGCGCAAGATCAAGATAAAGATCAAAAAGGCCGGCCCCGGGGAGACCGGGAGAGCAGGCCTCCCCGGCGGGAAGGGAACTCCCGGAACAGCCCCCCCCGGGGTGGTCAAGGATCCGGATTCCGCGGCGGGGGATCCTCCGATGGCAAGCGTCCCCCGGGAGACGGAATGCGCAACAACAAGCCCCGGCAAAAATAACCGATTTTTGGAATTGGCTCCATTGTCGTAGATATTTTGACCGCCCTGTAATAGACTGTTAGCATTGTGAAAAATGTTCTTACAGCACCGGTTCCCTCTTTCGAACTGATGCCCTTTGGGAAACAAATACTCACCTCATTTAAATAGGTTTGGAGAATTTTATGAAATACGGCTTTTTCGGCGACCCAAACCGCGAGTATGTCATCACCGATCCCCGTACCCCTTGGCCCTGGATCAACTATTTAGGCACCGAGGGCTTCTTTTCGCTCCTATCCAACACCGGGGGGGGATACAGCTTCTATAAAGACCCCCTCTACCGCCGCCTGACGCGATACCGTTATAATGCGGTTCCCCAGGATGAAGGGTCCCGGGGATTCTGGATCAGGGAAGAGGACGGTACCCTCTGGTCTCCGGGCTGGAAACCCGCTCGGACCGAGCTGGACAGGTATGAATGCCGCCACGGTTTGGGATACAGCCGGATAACCGGAGAATATCACGGTTTAGAAACTTCTCTTCTGTTCATGGTTCCCCCGGGGGAAGAAGCGGAGGTTCAAAAAGTCTCCCTCGTTAACAATACCGATAAACCCCGCACCGTATCGTTCTACGGCTATGTGGAATTCGCCCTTTGGAACGCCCAGACCGATGGTGAGAATTTTCAAAGAAACCTGAGCGTTGGCGAGGTGGAGATTGAACCGGGCACCATCATCCATAAAACCGAATACCGGGAAAGAAGAACCCATTTAGCCTTCTATCACACCTCCCGGATCCCCGACGGTTTCGATTCGGATCGAGCGCGTTTCTTGGGTCCCGAAAATGGCAGGGCCCAGGCGGCT
>CAYYNJ010000020.1:0-4880 GCA_964472775.1 uncultured Spirochaetaceae bacterium | reverse complement strand
CCTGGTTATACCTCCCGGGGGGAAGGAAGAGATCTGCTTCGTTCTAGGATACGTAGAAAACGATCCGGCGGACAAATGGGAAGCCCCGGGCGTCGTGAAGAAGGATAAAATCCATGGGCTTATCGCCCGTACCGGGACCCCGGAAAAGGCCGATGCCGCCCTTTTAGAATTAAAAGCTTACTGGGGCGATCTTCTCTCCCGGTTCCGTATTTCCCATCCCGAGAAAAAACTGGAACGGATGGTAAACATCTGGAACCAGTACCAGTGCATGGTAACCTACAATCTGGCGCGGTCCGCCAGCTACTTCGAGTCCGGCATAGGACGGGGACTCGGCTTCAGGGACACATCCCAGGACCTTCTGGGGTTTGTCCATCAGATCCCCGCCAAGGCCAAGGAAAGGATCCGGGATGTGGCGGCCACCCAGTTCCCCGACGGCGGATGCTATCACCAGTACCAGCCTCTGACCAAAAAAGGCAACGCCGGCATCGGCGGGAATTTCAGGGACGATCCCCTCTGGCTCATCGCCGCCGTATCCGCCTACATCCGGGAAACCGGGGACTGGTCGTTTCTTGATGAGAAGGTTCCCTTTGACGGAGGGGTAGAACCGGAAGCCACCATATTCACCCATCTGGAACGATCCTTCGGGCAGGTCCTGGAAAACCGGGGCCCCCATGAGCTGCCCTTAATAGGAAGGGCGGACTGGAACGACTGCCTCAACCTGAATACCTTTTCCACCGACCCCAACGACTCCTTCCAGACCGCCGGCGACGGCGAAGGCCGGGTGGCCGAGTCGGTTTTCATCGCCGGAATGTTCGTCCTCTACGGCCGGGAATTTGCGGAAATTTGCCGCCGCACCGGACGGGAAAAACAAGCCAAGGAAGCCGGCAAAGCGGTGAGCGCCATGGAAAAGGCGGTGAAGAAACACGGCTGGGACGGCCGATGGTACCTGAGGGCCTACGACGCCCTGGGCGGCAAGGTGGGATCCCATGAGTGTCCGGAAGGTAAGATTCTCATAGAACCCCAGGGCTTCTGCTCCATGGCCCGGATCGGCGCCGCCGAGGGGATGCCGGAAAAAGCCCTGGACGCCGTGGCGGAACACCTGTCCACCGAACACGGCCTGGTGATCCTCCACCCCGCCTACCGGGAGTATCACCTGGAGCTGGGGGAGATCTCCAGCTATCCCCCGGGATATAAGGAAAACGGCGGCATCTTCTGCCACAACAACCCCTGGGTGATTATCGGAGAGACCGCCGCGGGCCGGGCTGACCGGGCCTGGGACTACTACACCCGGATCGCGCCGGCCTGGCGGGAAGAGATCAGCCACATCCACCGCACCGAACCCTACGTCTATGCCCAGATGATCGCAGGAAAGGAGGCGGGCCGCCATGGGGAAGCGAAAAACTCCTGGCTCACCGGTACCGCCGCCTGGAACTTTGTGGCCATCAGCCAGCATATCCTGGGGATTCGGCCCCACTGGGAAGGCCTGGAAATTGACCCCTGCGTTCCCGCTTCGTGGCAGGAATTCACGGTGGAGAGGTTTTTCCGGGGAGGCCGGTACAGCATTCATTTTCTGAATAAAAACCGCACCGGCCGGCGCGGGGTGGAATCCATCTTTCTGGACGGTGAAAAACTCAATTCGACGGTGATCCCTCCGGGAGGGGAAGGAAAAACCCATCACGTCGAGGTGGTGCTTTAAGTACCGGAACCTGACAGGCGGTTTTCTCCCAACAAACGAATCTCCTCTTCCAGGTCGTGAAACAGCCGGAGAAGTTCTTCCTTCATCGGCAGAAAAGAGTTTTCCGGCACCGCCGAGACGACGGCCTGTTCCACCCTCTTCTTCTGAGTTTCCCGCAGTTCCGCGACTCTTTCCCGATGCCCCCGGGAAGCATCAAGGGCCGAAGCCTCTAAGGCATTTCCTCCGCCCCCCCGGGGGAGGGAAACCTCCCAACCGGAGAAAAAACGGTCCACCGACTCTTCCAGCCTCGTCTGAAGGGTTTGAAACGACTCCTCCAGTACCCGGGGAACCCCGCCGTCGCTCCGGCTCTGCCGCTCCGAAACGGTTTCCGTATAGGTCACCGTTTCGGTAAGAAACGTTTCGGATTCTTCAAACTCCCGGCGGGTCAACCCCGCCAGATCTACCACCTGGTCAAGCTCCCGGTGAATCTCCGCCGAGGTTTCCCGGCTCGACTCGGCTAGCCTTCTGATTTCATCGGCCACCACCGAAAAACCTTTCCCCGAATCTCCCGCGTGAGCCGCTTCAATGGCGGCATTGAGGGCCAGGATGTTGGTGGTAGAGGCAATTTCATCGATGGAAACAAGCAGATCTTCGATGGCCGATGCGGACTCGCCAAGGCGCTTAAGGCGGCGGCTATTTTCTTGATGCACCGTTTCTTCTTTCTTCACGATGGTCCGGAACCGGGCGGTGGCATCATCATCCCCCCGGGGGGCAGGGTCCCGCCCCCCCGGATAGTCGGCTTCCCCGGCGGAAGACACCAGCCGAAGAACCTCGGCGGCTTCCTTACCTGACTCTTCCCTTATCCAGCGCTTCATCTGTTCCGCCGAAGGTTGATCTGAAGCGGCCGATGAGGTCTCCTGAGGGCTTCTTTCCAAAAGGGCCAGTTCCCGGGAATACTCCTCCCAAAACCGGTCCAAGCTGGTAAGGATCTCCTTACCCCCCCCCGGAAGGGTAGGCCGGGTTTCACGGTTTAAAAGATCCCGGCCCCGCTGAATCAAGCCGGACAAGAGACGCCGCTCCCCGGAAAAATCAGGTCTTTCCGCTTCCCACCTTTCAAACCGTTTTTTGAGATCTCCATAACGCCGGGTCACCCCGAAGAGAAGCACCGAAAGAGAGATCACCGCCCCTATCAAAACCGCTGTCACCGCATTCATCCTTCCATTCTGCCAAATAATCGGGGAAAAAGCAAAGAAAACCCCCGCCGGGAAAGGCGGGGGCCGTTTTTAAGACTGAATCCGAAGGAAAACCGCGGATTTATTTCAGGTTCACCAGAACTTCCCGCAGGAGGTTCCAGATTTTTTCCACCGAGGAGATCCTCATGCGCTCCTGAGGTGTGTGAACCATCTCCAGGTCGGGGCCGAAAGAGATCATATCGATGCCGGGAATCTTGGCACCGATGACGCCGCATTCCAGGCCCGCATGGATCGCCTTGATCTGAGGCTCATGGCCCATGACGGTTTTGAAGGCCGCCTGGGACGTTTTCAGCAAGGGGGAAGAGGGGTTGGGGTTCCAACCGGGATAGAGGCTGTTATGCCACGCCGTCCCCCCGGCGGCCCGGATGCAGGCCATGACCTTGTCCCCCGTGTTGTCCCGGAGAAAATTGCTGGAGGACCGCTGACTAGTCAAAATGTGAAGCCGTTCCCGGTTGAGGTCCGCCTGAGCCATGTTGGTGGAGGTTTCCACCAGGTTTGCAATCTTTCGGCTCATACCCATGACCCCGTGGGGCATGGAGAAAAGCAGGTCCCCCACCCTCTGAAACGATTCCGGAGTCAGCGCTTCATCGGGTACCATGTCGGTGGGGGCGAATTCGATTTTCAGGCCCGGTTCGATGTCCTGCCATTCGGAAAGGAATCCTTCAGCCCCGGCGGCCATGAGTTTTTTGGCTTCCTCTTCCTGCCCGGGGGCGATGAGAAGTTCGGCGAAACACTCCCGGGGGATGGCGTTGTGTTTACCGCCTCCGGAAAAACCGGTCAATCTGGCTCCCAATAGACGAAGATCCGTGATCAAGGCCGCCCCCATGAGCAGGGCATTCCCCAGGTTTTTGTGGATATCCCCGCCGGAATGGCCGCCCTTGAGACCGGTTATGGAGAGGTTATAGGCCTTCCAGTCCCGGGGAGAAGGCTCCCATTCGACCGGCAGGGTTCCTTCGGTGTTAATTCCCCCGGCACAGCCGATGTAGAGGGTATCTTCTTCTTCGGAATCAAGGTTAATTAAAATCCGTCCTTCCAGCCGGGAGGGCTCGAATCCCATGGCACCGTTAAGGCCAGTCTCTTCATCCACGGTGAAGAGGAGCTCCAGGGGGCCGTGGGGGATCGAGTCGTCCGCCACCAGGGCCAAAGCCATGGCCAGGGCAATACCGTTATCCGCTCCCAGGGTGGTTCCGTCTGCGGCCATCCATTCTCCCTGATTAACCAATTTAATGGGATCCCGGGAAAAATCGTGGTCGGTTCCCCGGTTTTTTTCACACACCATGTCCATATGACCTTGAAGGATGGCCACGGGAAGACCTTCACAACCCGGGGTGGCGGGTTTTTTAATGATCACGTTCCCCACCCCGTCGGTCCAAGTCTCCATCCCCCGTTCTTTGGCAAAGGCGACGATATAGTTCCTTACCCCTTCCTCGTTTCCCGATTCCCGGGGTATCTGGGAAAGCTGGAAAAATTGTTCCCAAACCGCCGCGGGCTTTAATCCTTCAATCGCTGATCTGCTCATTTGTTTCCTCACAAAATAGTTTTTATTTCCAGGTTAAAACCGATTCATCATAATCTGCGGGAGCCTCAAAGCCAAGGAGCTCCATACAGGTAGCCGCCAGGGATGAGATGCCCAGCCCCTCTTTCAAAACCGGTTCATACTCACCCTGGTATCCGGGATCATGGATGATGCAAGGAACGGGATTCAGGGAGTGGGCGGTCTTGGCTCTAGGGCTGCCATCGGCTTTCTGAAGCACCGCTCCGGTTTTTTTATCGTGTTCGAACATATCATCGGAATTACCGTGGTCCGCCGAAAGAATCAGAATGCCGCCGGCGGCTTCCACAGCCTTTTTCAAACGCCCCAACCCCAGGTCCAGGGCTTCCATGGAACAGACCACCGCCGGCCAGATCCCCGTATGGCCCACCATGTCGCCGTTAGGATAGTTGACCCTGAT
>CAYYNJ010000019.1:0-19685 GCA_964472775.1 uncultured Spirochaetaceae bacterium | reverse complement strand
ATTTCTTCACGCAGCCGACTGATCCGTTCCGAAAGTTCTTCCCGGCTCCGGCTGACTACTTCCGCGGCGCCGGAGGGGGTAGGGGCCCTCAGGCCCGCTGCGAGGTCAGAAAGGGACGTATCAATCTCATGGCCCACGGCGCTGATGGTGGGGAGAGGGCAGGCCGCCACGGCCCTGACCACCTCTTCATCGGAGAAAGGCAGCAGGTCTTCCAGGGAGCCGCCTCCCCGGCCAATGATGAGAAGATCCAGTCCCGATATTTCCGCGGCGGCCCTGATCTGAGAGGCAATGCGGGGTGCCGCATCGCTTCCCTGTACCGGCGTGGGAATGACCACGATATCGGTTCCGGGGCTCCGGCGGCGAGTGACTTGAAGAATATCCTTCAGGGCCGCCCCGGTGGGGGAGGTTACCACCCCGATTTTCCGGGGAAACCGGGGGAGGGGCTTCTTCCCCGCCGCATCAAAAAGGCCTTCCAGGGCGAGGCGCCGTTTCCGTTCTTCCAGCAGGGCCAGAATTTCACCCTGGCCCGCCTGCACCATGGTTTCACAGATAATCTGGTAGGATCCTCTCTGCTCGTAGAGGGAGAGCCTTCCGCTTACCCGGACCTGCTTCCCGTCGGCGGGGATGAACCGAAGGGCTCCCAGGCGGTTTTTAAACATCACCGCCGACAGCATGGCGCCCTGATCCTTCAAGGTGAAATAGTAATGGCCCGTACTGGAGGGGCGGAAATTCGAGATTTCCCCCTCCACCTCCAGGGCGGTAAAACGCGATTCCAGATGGTCTTTGATGACCCTGGTGAGCTCGGTGACCGTAAATACTTTGAACAAATCGTTCATAGACAAACATTAGTGGTTTATTCACTTTTTGACAATCCTAGGCTAACATTTGTATATCCGCAGGACTTTTTTTTGCAAAAACATCGGGGAACATTATAATTAACCCGTCAGCGTGGAAAATATTTTGGAGGAAATGATGGATATTAAGAGAACTTTAGGAATTGGTGTACAAATGGACGATCCGGTTCAGCGGGAGCGGATTCTTCGTTACATCAACCTGAAGCTGGCATCCATGGGGCTGTCCTACAGCGATGTCACCGACGCCAACGATGTGGAATTGGCCCACGATTTGATAGAAAATTTTAAAGAGAAGAACAGGCTCTTGGCTACCTACCTCTGTCCCGTGGATAGGCGGATTCAGGATTTTCTGGATTCCTACCTGGAAGATCTGCCCACGAAAGAGAAAATCTCCCTGCCCACCGAGACCTTGATTTTAGACAGGTACGGTTTGGCCCGAGAACTCTCCCTGCCGCCGGATAAGAACGAGTTCAAGACCGATATCGTCCACTCCTACCGGGTTAAACAGGGGGTGCTTCATAATCCCAAGAACGACCGGCGGACCACCAAGGGCTCCTTCCATGTGGCCGAAGGGGGGCTTCCCGTTCCCTTTGACAAGAAGTCGGTTCCCAAACAAACCTTTGCGTTCATGCTCAAAGAAGCCCTGTCACCCCCCGATGACCTGGCCCTTCTGCCCTTTACGGCGGCCCAGAAACATCAGGCCCGGACCCTGGTTTCCCTGCTCCTCCGTCCTGCGGTGGTTCCGGAGGTACCGGGGTTTATCGACCGGAAAAAGATGGAGGTAAGAATTTTTGCCCCCGGGAACCTCACCAGCAACCTGGATTTCGCCGAGTCTATCTTCGGTAACGCCGGCGACCCCTACCTGCCCGAGAACGATGCCGCCATGGATCCTGAAGGATGGACCGGCCACACCGGATGCATCATCCTGGCCCCCCACCTGGTTAAGGTGACGAAGAAAGAGGCGGGACTCCCTTCTATTGAGTATGCCACGGAAAGGCAGAAGAAAGACGGCATGTGCTGGGAGAAGGAAAACGAACTCTACAACGACGGAGTACCCTTTAAGCTCACCTGCCGGGATGATCGGGGGATCATCGTGACCCTCATCGCCGACAACTATTTCGGTTACACCAAGAAAGAGGTGAAAACCCAGATCAGCTATTCCGCCAACCTGATGGGGGTGGCCGAAGAAGAGCATGCCGGCGGTGCCATGGCATTCCCCAGCTACAATCTGGGGGTGCATTTTGTCCCCGACAGCAACCTTCATGCCTCTAAAGAGCATACCTTTGAAAATGTGGTCAAGGTTCTGGGAGACGCCGTGGAGGTTCATCCCGATGGCTACGGCCGGGATAAGAATTACCACAACATCTTTTATATCCCCGAAGACGCTGAAATCAGCCTGGAAAAACAGGCGGTGATCTGGAAGAAGAACGGTAAGGAGAAGCGGCTGAAAATCCTTCCCAAGCAGTATTTTATCCACCCCACCGGCTATAAGGTGAGCATGGAGAAGGATCCCGCGTCTCCTTCCTGGCGCCTCATAGGAACCACCGCGGAAGGAACCTTCTGCCACAAACCCTGCACCGTTTCCGGCGGCGGTAAGTCGGAAATCTCCAAGTCTATCTGGGATTCCCTGAAATTCGGCTCGGTTTACGTGGGAGACTTCAAGGAAGACATGAACATTGTGGAGGAGCTGATCAACAAGGACTACTACTCCCGTTTCAAACCGGAGACGCGGGAAGCCCTGGGGAAAGGGCATAAATCCCGGCCCATCCTCAGCTCCGAACGCTCCCTGGGGTCGGTGATAAAGCTGCTCTCCCCTTCGTCCCAGTGTACCGATGAATACAACGAATGGGTCAACTCCATCCCTTCCCGGATCAAGGGGCTGGTCTTTCTGGTCAAGCGGTTCTATACCACCGAGTGGGGCGATGACTGGCGAAGCCGGTTCTCCGTAAACATCGTGAACAACGAGCTGGGCCATGAGTTCTGTTATAAAAACCGTAAAATTATGGGCTCCTACCTTCGGGTGGGAACCATGAAGGACGGCAGTTGGGTAACCAACAAGCTGCGGCAGGACTTTATCCCCGCCATCAAGGTGCAGATGGAAGATGATATCTCCTGTTCCGTGGTGGTCCCCGTATCCGAGCTTTCCTATCTGGCGGAAGGTACCGTAGAAGAGGCGGTGAAAATCGTGGAAAACTGCGAATACCGGTTTTTTCAGCGCCCCGATGATGCGGTTATCCGGGGATACGATAAACAGGCTGAGATCGACCTCTCTTCTCCGGGTAATTTCATCTCTAACTTCGAACCCCTGAAGAAGAAAAACGCCGTCGAATTGATAGAAAGCACCATCAGTTTTTGCGATTATTCGGAGCCGGTGAAAAAGATGATCGAAGATTTCGCCGCCCAAGCCGGAGATGATGAGTACTTTGTTGCTTCCAGCCATCCCCGGATTGTGGACGGCAAACCTTCCAAGAATCCCCGGTACCTCCAAACCCGCCCCGACATGGTGGATGCCACGTACAAATACATGGCCGAAGTGGGGGCCCGGCTTTTCCGTCGGATTCCCGCGGGTAAGCCCCTTTTCACCCCGGTCAATGCGATACTTGCGGGGCGCCGGAATAACCCGGCGGACTATGAAAACGGCATCCGTCCCCTGGCGGTCTACGGACCGATCCACTATCAGGAGCTGCCGGAACTCTTTATGGATTTTATCTGCAGCCTCACCGGTAAATCCCCCTCTACCACCGGGGCGGGAAGTGAAGGAGCCCTAACCAAGGCTCCCTTTAACGCCCTGGCCACCACCACAGACCTGAACAACGCCCTGCTGTCGTACATTCTCACCGGATATTCCGGCTTTACCACCGCTGCGGGGTACATCGGATCCAAATACCGGGTGGACCACGACATCAGCCTTCTTATTCCCGAACTCTGGTGCCGGCTCTCCGAGGAAGAGAGGAATCCCAAGAGTTTGATCGCCCACGGATACCTGGATAAGGTGGAGGATTTTACCCATAAGGGTAAGACCGTTCTGGCAAGCCGGTTGGGATACCGGATTAACGAAGACTTTCTCAACGCCTATTTAGGGAGGATGTTTGACAACCCCGAGGTGGTATTCGAGGAAGATATGCTCCGGCCGGAACTCCAGAATATGGATGAATTCGCCGACGGCATCAACAATATTGTGGAAGCCCAGCAAAAGGTGGCCAAACAGTATCTGGAAGACGGCAGTGTGGAAGGGGCGATTCCCCCCTTGAAGGCATTGATCTACATCATGGCCGAAGGCAGTTACCAGGGCAAAACCGCGGCGGATCCGGAAATCCGGAAACTATTTTCCCGCGACTATGTGCTGGCCAGCGACTGGTACAAGGATCGGCTGGTGAGATTTCAGGAATCCCAGATTAATCTGTCCCGGCAGAACGTCGCCTATCTCGAGAATTTTCTGAAGGAAGAAAAGAACAGGGATGAAGCCACCCGGCTTGGCATTCATAACCGTTTGGATAAAGCGAAAAAGCGGCTTGCCATGGTGAGTAATTCCAGTTATCTGGACTGTCTCATGGGTACCTTGGGATTGGATTCCCTCTACCGAGGCTAAAAAGCCGGTCAGCGGCACTTTACCGGGGACGTCCATGGGGCGTCCCCTTTTTTTCGGCCATCGGGGCCTAAAAAGGGCAGGGGACTTCTACTTGCCCTTCAATAACCTTGGGGGAATGTCGATAATGAAAGATATGGGCAATATGGCGGTTATCAACACGGTAAATCTTAAGGCAGAGGCGGGGATTCCTCTGGGACAAGGCGGCTCCAGCCTGGAACGGGTCTACGAATGGGCCTGCGGACTCCCCGAATTAGAGTCGATTGTATTTTTAGCACCCCCGGCAGATCCGGTGGAACTGCCCCGCGGAGGCAAGGTTTCGGTGATCAGGAAAGAGCGATGGGGCGAGCGGGAGCTTTTACAGTCTCTCCGGGAGGTATCCGGGGATCAAGCCCTGGTGTTCTACGCCTACGGCGACACCCCTTTGCTGGACCTTACTCTGACGAAAAGACTCGTTGACAATCACCGACGTTATTATGCTCAATACAGTTTTGCCGACGGATACCCCTACGGGCTGGCACCGGAGGTGATCAATGGAGAGATTCTTTCTTCCCTGGAAAAACTGGTTTCTGAAAAGAACCCCCTCTTGGATAGGAAAGAGCTTTTTACCATTCTGAGCCGGGACATCAACAGTTTCGATGTGGAAACCGAACTGGCCCCCCAGGACCTTCGGCTTCTTCGGGTCAGCCTCGCCGCCGATGGGGCGGCGAACCTTCTGCTGCTCCAGCGGCTGTTTGACCGGTGGTCCCAGAGTCCGGGGGTAGAAGAAATCTGCCGGATCATGGAAGAGGAACAGGAAATCCTCCGCACCTTGCCTGCCTTTGCGGAGCTGCAGATCACCAACCGTTTGGCCCATCGGGTAGAATATTTGCCCGACTTCCCCGGTACGGTCTTCCAGGCGGAAGGAGCCTCCTTCATCGAAGAAGGCCCGTTTGGGATCCTTTTAGACAAGCTTGAGAAACTATCCGGCGGTGAATTGACCCTCAATCTGGGATTCCGGGGGGAACCGGCCCATCATCCCCGTCTTTTCCCGCTGGCCCAGGCGGTGTTAGACCGCCCCGGTTTCCGCCTCCTTCTGGAAACCGCCGGAACCGGCTGGGACCCCGGGGTTCTTACCGCCCTGTCCGGCCTGGATATCGAACGAATCTCCTGGATCGTCACCCAGGATGCGGTGGACCCTGGAGTCTACCGGGAGTTGAGGGGCGGGGATCCCTCGGAGGTTCTCCGGTTTCTTGACGGCCTCCTGCCCCTTTTCCCGGGGAGGGTTTGGGTCCAGGCTACCCGCCTTCAGGGCCGGGAGGAATCTCTGGAACAATTCTACCGTTACTGGAAGGAGCGGGAAGTCCCTTCGATTATCCAGAAATACGACTGGTACTGCGGGGTTCTTCCAGATCGACGGGTAACCGATCTCAGCCCCCTCACCCGGTTCGCCTGCTGGCATCTGAAACGGGACATAGCCATCCTTATGGACGGTACGGTTCTGCCGTGCCGGGAAGTTTTGAGTGGAACCGGCAGCCCCGGGAATCTTCTCTCCGATGATGCCCTTTCGATTTGGCAGGGGGCGGATCCCCTCTACCGGGAGCATCTGAATCATAAATATCCTGGAATTTGCGAGAAATGCGATGAGTACTATACCTTCAACTTTTGACGGCGCCCCCGGCCAGGATCCGCCCGCTCCCGGACCGGGAACCTATACGGTGGTGGGGGGCTCAAAGGCGGGACACACCGCCCAGACCTTCCGTTTGTCCCTGCTTTTGTTGAACCGGAGCGGAAAGCTGTTTACCCCCGGATCGCTGCAGGATCTCAAGCGGATGGGGTTTGACGACATTCTTGCCGTAGAGGGGCCGGGGCTATCTTACGATGTGGAATCTCTCTCCCGGAAACACCCCACCGTCAGGTTCCTTCTGCTTCAGAAAAAACTGACCCTGGGAGAGATTGTCAATCTAGGGATTCAGGAGGCCCGGGGAACCTTTGTCTTTGTCCTCTGGAACGATATGAGTCTTTTATCGGGGGGGCTGTCCAGCCTGGTGGTGGAACGGCTTTTTAAGAATCAGCAGCTCTGTACCGTTCCGGTCCTGCAGAATCTTCGGGGTGAGGTTCTTCCTACCCTGCAGGCTCCCGCCTTTGCGAAAAAGTATCTTAAAATACTGACCCTCAGCCCCGCCCGGGAGGGGAGGCTTTCCCTCTTCCCCTTCGATATGACGGGAATCTATCATACCGA
Organism: uncultured Spirochaetaceae bacterium; assembly: GCA_964472775.1. Lineage (GTDB taxonomy): Bacteria > Spirochaetota > Spirochaetia > UBA9216 > UBA9216 > CAYYNJ01. The sequence goes on along the minus strand of CAYYNJ010000019.1, from coordinate 13,024 downwards.
AAAATTTCTTCTGTCCGGGGGGTTTGATCCTCTTATCACCAATCCCTACTGGCAGCGTCTTGATTTCGGTTTCCGCGCCCATCTCTGGGGAGAATCCATAAAATGTGAAACCGCCCTGCGGCTTAAGTACCTGGGGGAACCGCCCATCATGGAAACTTCCCCTGATGAATCGTATCTGCGTTTCTACCTTAAAAACCTCTCGGTCCGCTACAACGGCGAGGCGGGGTACATTCCCCTGTCCCGGTTCTGGAGCTACCTCTGGAAGCGGGAGGGCAGCTTCTTTAAGGCCCGCCGGGAATTCCGGGAGGTCAGGGACTGGGTGGAACTTCACCGGTTCCGATTCCAGTTCGACGCCACCAGCATTACCGACCTCTGGGAGGCGGGGGAACTGTGACGGGCATTTTCATCCAAGTCAGGCTCGATTCTTCCCGGCTCCCCGGAAAAGCCCTGCTGCCCCTGGGAGACATGACCGTCCTCGATCACGCCCTTCGGAACCTCGCCCAGGTAAAGGGGGATGTCCATGCGGTTCTCACCGACCCGGACAGCGCAGACGGTCTGAATCCTGTGGCCAAGAGGTGGGGATTTGAGCTGTTTCAGGGCCCCCGGGATGATGTGCTGCGCCGTTTTGCCGCGGCGATCTCTTATTTTGGCGTGGACCGGCTCGTCCGGGCCACCGGCGATAACCCCCTGGTCAATGTTGAGTTGGCCCGGATGGCCCTGGACGAAGCCCGGGCCGCCGGGGCGGATTATTTTGGATTTCAAGGGGCCCCCCTGGGGACCGGTGTGGAGGTGGTGAACGCCGAGGCGCTCCTGGCGGCCCAGGAGGAATCGGTGGACCCCTATGAGCGGGAGCACGTGTGCCCCTTTCTCTACAACCGGCCCGAACGGTTCTCCCTCTGCCGGCCCCGGGTGCCGGAACCGTGGCGCGGAGAAGAAAGACTTACCCTGGACACCTTGGAAGATTACCGGTTATTCCAGGAAGTTTTCCGCCGTTTGTATAGGGGAGAACCCCTGGAGCTGGGGGAGGTTCTGGGATTAATCAGGGAGGCTGATTTTGTCGCTCCGTGAAATTTACCTTCTCCCCTCGATTAAGAAGGGCAACGGCACCGGTCATCTCCGGCGCTGTGCCCGGCAGGCATCTTTCCTGGAGAAGGGGATTCTCTCTCTCCCCGAGGCGGGTTTGCCGGGCTACTTCACCCGGGAAGAGGTGGAAGCCTTTACCCGGGGTCTCATCGAGCCCGGGCGGGTGACATATGCTCTTCCCGAGGGGCGCGACGGCATCGTCCTTTTAGACCGGCGGGAGACCGATCCTCATCTCTGGGGGGTTCTCCCCCCGGGATGGCCCGTGATAGGTTTAGACGAAGGAGGCCCCCTTCGTACCCGTATGGATTATCTTCTTGATACCCTGCCCGGTCCCGGCCGATTGGTTTCGGCCCATCGGACCGGAACAGGCCTGCTGGGAACCCCCCGGAAAAAGCGGTCCTGGCCGGAGCGGCTTGATAAAATCTTGGTGGTTTTCGGCGGGGAAGATTCAGCGGGGCTGACCGAAAGGTTTCTGGAGGATTGGGCCGGGGCGGGAGACCCCGCCGCCCTGCCGGAACTTTGGGTCTGCACCAATTCAGCCGGGATTCAAGGACAACCCCCTTCGGGAGTGAATCTCTTACCTCCCACCAATCAACTTTCAGAGGAGCTTCACCGGTTTGATCTGGTGATTACCTCCTTCGGGCTCACCGCTTTTGAATCTTTGGCGGCGCAGGTTCCGGTGCTTCTGCGTAATCCCTCCCGGTACCACCACCGGCTGTCCCGTCAGGCGGGGCTGCCCCTTCTGGAAAAGGGTTCGGAGAAACTCAAACGGCGCCTGGAAAACTTCTCCGGGATTGTTGAGGTTTGCCGGACCGCCGCCTCCGAAGAGGGCCAGCAGCCCCCCCTGGACCAGGTTCTTCGGGATCTCATCCTTCCCGAGCCGCGGTGTCCCGGCTGCGGCAGCCTCTCCCGCCGGAGGGGCCGTCCGTATCATCCCGTTTTAGCCCGGTTCCCCCGCCGAACTTTCCGGCGCTGCGGCTCATGCGGCTTGGTCTACCAGCTTCTCCATCAAGAAGAAGAAAAGGAATACACCACCGAGTATTTTTTCGAAGAATACTCCCGGCAGTACGGCCGCACCTATCTTGAGGATTTTCCCCAGCTTCGGGCCATGGCGGCGGCGCGGTTGAAGATCCTGGGCACCCTTATCTCCCCGGGGAGTTCCCTGGTGGATCTGGGCTGTGCCTACGGCGCCTTTCTTCTGGAAGCCCGGGAAGCGGGCTACCGTCCTGCAGGAGTCGATGTGGCACCCTCGGCGGTGGCCTACATTACCGAAGAACTGGGTCTTAAAGCCCGGGTTTTTTCCCTGGATCAATGGGAAACCCCTGGAGATTTGGGATGGGATAGACCTGACGCCGTGACCCTTTGGTATGTGATTGAACACCTAACGGACCTGAAGAAATTTCTGCATGTTCTTTCCCTGTACCAGAAACCCGGGGATGTATTGGCCTTCTCCACTCCTCACCTCCGATGCATCTCCGCCCGCCGGAGACCAACCGGTTTTCGCGCTCAGCGTCCCCGGTCTCACCACCACATCTGGAGCCCTCGTATTGCCAGAACCCTCTTGGCATTGTATGGTTACCGGATTCGCCGGACCCGTATAACCGGGCACCATCCCGAGCGGTTTCCCGGCGCCTCATCCCTGTCCCCCCTATCGGTAAGATTTCGGCTCCTCAGATGGTGGAGCCGCCTGGCGGGCTGGGGTGATACTTTTGAGGTTTATGCGGTGAAACGGCGGGAGGGGATTTTGTAATGCCGAATATTTTAATCTTAGGAGCGGGGGTTATGCAGATCCCCGCCCTTCGCCTGGCCCGCCGGGAGGGTTGGGGCGTTTTTGTGGCCGACGGCAGCTCTGATGCGCCGGGAATTCCCCTGGCGGACCGGTTTATTCCGGTGGATCTAAAAAACCGGGAAGAAATGGCTGCGGCAGCGGCGGAACTGAAGGATCGGGAAGGTCTGGACGGTGTATTCACCGCGGGAACCGATTTTTCCGCCACCGTGGCTTACGTGGCGGAAAAGCTGGGTCTTCCGGGAATACCCGTGGCGGCGGCGGAACGGGCCAGCCATAAGGGGCTGATGAGGCAGGAGTTTCTCCGGGCAGGGGTAGCCATTCCAGGGTTTGTCCTTCTTTCCGAAGGAGAAGATCCGGACACCGCGGTGGACTCGCTGACCTATCCGCTGGTGATTAAACCGGTGGACAACATGGGGTCCCGGGGAATCCGGCGGGTTGACTCCCGGGAGACCTTAAAAGATGCCCTGGACCAAGCCCGGGGTCATTCCCGGTCCGGACTGGTCATTATCGAAGAGTTCATAGAAGGCCCCGAATTCAGCCTGGACGCCCTGGTGGAGGAGGGGACGGTGACGGTCTGCGGTTTTGCGGATCGGCACATCTACTACCCCCCCTATTTTATCGAAATGGGGCACACCATGCCTACTTCCCAGCCCCGGGAAGTCCGGGAGGCGGTGGAAGCCCTTTTCATACGGGGAATCCATGCCCTGGGGATCACCCGGGGCGCCGCCAAGGGTGATATTAAACTCTCTCCCCGGGGCCCGGTGGTGGGTGAGATCGCCGCCCGGCTCTCCGGAGGGTTCATGTCCGGTTGGACCTATCCCGCCTCTTCCGGGATCGATTTGACCTTGGCAGCCATGCGGCTCTGCCTGGGACTCCCGGCGGGAGATCTGCGTCCCCGGTACCAAAAACATTCCGCCGAGAGGGCCTTCATCTCCATTCCCGGCCGAATAAAGTCGGTTCACGGGTTTCAACAAGCCTTGGAAGCCGCTGGAATCACCTACGGGTATCTCCGGGTTTCCCCAGGAGACCGGATGGATTTTCCCAAAAACAACGTGGAAAAGGGGGGGAACTTCATCTCCCGGGGGGATACCCGGGAAGAAGCGGTTCTTGTCGCTGAAAAAGCGGCGGCGGAGGTATTCCTCCGGCTTGAACCGGGCGACGGGGCCACCGCCGATTTTATAAGCCGCCGCAGTCACCCCTGGGTTCCCGATGCATTTACCCTGAGGGACCCGGAAAATCTTCAGTTTCTGGATGCCTTGAGCCGCCGGACCGGGGTTGCCGCCGAAGGTTTTCCCCTCCTTCCCCGGATAAAGGCGGAGCCCAGCCGGGACTGGCAGGGCCGTTCGCTGGAACAAGCCCTTGACGCCGTGTCCGGTCAGGTGCCGGATCTTAGGGAAGGGATGGCGCTCACCGGCGGAGACTCCGCCGGGTTCTATAACGCCCTACTTCGGGGGGGTGTTCAGGGTGCCGTTTGGTATCTGGAAACATTCTGCCGCGGGAAAACTCCCCGCACGGGAGGGAAAGTTTGAAAAAAGGAGGGATAATTCTTCTCATCCTGATTTTTCTTCCCCTTATGTTATGCTCCCAGGCGGTTCTCTTGGATGATCTTTTCGGCCGGGAAGACATCACACTCACCTGGGATCCGTACCGCCGGGAGGGGCTGCTGGAAAGTTCCCGCCGCAGTGTGGTGTTTCGGCCTGGTATGAGATGGGCCTTGGGAAATCGCCAAATCCCCCTGTTGTCGGAGGTCTGGATGGACGAGCAGGGCCGGGTTTGGCTGTCCGAATCCACCGCCCGGGATTTTCTGAGCTACCTGAAGGGTGATTTTGAAGCGGCCGAACCGTTTATTGCGGCGGTGGTTATCGATGCCGGCCACGGAGGGCGGGATCCCGGGGCGGTGGGACAGATCCGCCAGGGCAGCGGCACCATCCCCATCTATGAAAAAACCATCACCCTCCAGGTGGCGCAGGAGCTGGAGAATATGCTCCGCCGCGATAACCCGGACCGGCAAATTCTCCTGACCCGGAGGGGTGATGAATATTTAAATCTCGAAGAGCGGACCAAAATTGCCAATTCCATAGAACTGAATCCGAATGAGGCCATGATTTTTATCTCTCTCCATGCCAATGCGTCATTCAACTCCCAAGCTAAGGGATTCGAAGTCTGGTATCTTCCTCCCGAATACCGGAGGGATGTGTTAACCGAGAAGGATATGGAAGGGGTGAATCAAGATGTTCTCCCTCTGCTGAATACCATGCGGGAAGAGGAATTTACCCAGGAAAGCATCTATTTAGCTAAGGCGATCTCTGAAGGGATGGAAGGACAGATTGGATCCATGACGCCAAATAGAGGATTAAAGGAAGAATCCTGGTTTGTGGTGAGGGGCGTCAAGATGCCTTCGGTACTGGTGGAGGTCGGTTTTATCAGCAATCTTGAAGAAGCCGCCCGTATGGGGGACGCCGAATACTTGAAGAAGACCGCCCGGGGCATCTATAATGGGATCAAACAGTTCCTGGAAGGATTCGAAAAAACAAAGGGTTTTACGGAATAATTATGGTGATCAAAAGAACAACATTGATAACCGCCGCGGCGGGTTTACTATTTTTAACTGGTTCGCTGCTGATGTACGGGTTTTTCGGTTATCCCAAGGTCTCCCGGGTTTTTTTCTTTCCCACCGATCCCGATTTCTCCATCATGGGAGAAGCTCGGGAAGTTCCGCGGCAGGATTCCCCTGAAAAGAATATTGAAACCTATGTTTCCGAATGGATTTTAGGCCCCCTGGGGATTGCCCATAGACGGCTGTTTCCAGCGGAGACAAGACTTCAGGTTGTTCTGTTGAGGCAGGACAAGCTGTACCTCGATTTTTCCTCGGCCCTCCTGAATCGAGGAGGGGAGAGCAGTCTCTCCCTGGGAGAGGTAGCGGCGGTGGTGGAACGGGGAATTCGGCATAATTTCCCCAGAATCAGGGCAATCCAGATTTCGGTGGATGGAGAACCTCTTCCGCCGCCCCAGGCGGCGTCTCAGGGGGGTTGACAGGGCCGGAAATATAGGTGTGTGACCTGGACAAATCATTACCCATAGGTTAATTATTTTAGAGGTAACGAAAGCCTAATAACTAGGTAAAATACGAATTTTAAGGCTGAGTATGGCCTAAAACGGGCAAAAAAAAGAAAAATCGTTGACAAACAACTTTGAGTCCGTATAATTTTACATAGGCAATATTATTGAAACAAGGAGCAGTAAATGAAGCGTTTCGGTATCCTTCTGAGTGTTACTCTGGTTTTCATGAGTTTTTCTCTTTTTGCGGAGGAGGCGGTTCTCATAGATTTCTCTGAACTCACTGCGGATGTGGACATTGTAGGTGATGACGGAGTCAACGACGAGAATGAAGCGACCATGATCAACTTTGCCGACAAAGCCGGCACAAGTTTCACCGAGGAGGAAAAGCGCTATATGCAGACCTCCCTGGCGATTCCCAACTGGGAAGTCGTGTTGGCCTCTTCCTCCCGTACGGTGACCAATCAGACTTACTCTTATGTAAGACCCGCACCGGTAAAACAGGATGAGAGAATCCACGAAGACTACAGAGGCAAAACCGTATTGGGGGCAAGGATTCACTTTCCCACCGATCCCTTTAACAGCTACGCAATCATCAAACCACCTTTTGAGATCCCTGCGTACGAACCCATTGATGAAGAAGACCTTTATGGAAGCAAGTTCAACAACCACGGTGTGGTGAAGAACGTGGGCGTTCTCAAGACTCTCTCCATCAGCGTCCTGGGACGTAACTTTCCCAACGGTCTTGGAGTCATCCTGAAGAACCATAACAACGAAGAGAGGATCATTTTTATGAACTACCTCGACTTCGACGGATGGAAGACTCTTACCTGGAGTAATCCCAACTACATCACCGATGTAAGAAACCGTGAACTGGCCAAGTTCCCGCTGTACCCCAAAGCTGCGCCTTTCTACAAACTGGTGGGCATCATTGTTTACAAAGATGCTGCTCAGGAAGGGGGAGATTTCATCACTTACATCAAAGATATCAACGTGACCTATGACAAAGCCGTCATGGATCTTGAAAGCGACATCGATGATGAAGCCCTCTGGAACATCCTCGGCGACAGGGAACAGTCCCGGCGCACCGCGGAATTTGAAAAACTGGGTGCTCGTCAGGTTCTTCGCTACCTCGAACAGCAGAAAATGCACGTAGACGAAACCGAAGAGTAAAAAGAAGGGGAAACGTATTACCATATACGGTAATCCTACCGTTGACGGCCGCTCCGGGAATCCGGGGCGGCTGTTTTTTTGTGTATCGGCCTATCCGGGAGTGCTTTATTAGTGTCCACAACCGTGGATAAAAACCTCCCTCAAACCCTTAGAGAATATGTAATTACTTGATTCTTACCTGAGGCGTACAGGTCCGGTTCTGTATCCGTCGGGGGATAAACATCTTACATTGTATTTTTATCCACGGTCAGAAACACTGAAAACAGGTGAGAAGGGGGGGGAGCCCCTGCGGGAGAAACCCCCCGCAGGGTATAAAGATTTAATTAATTCTGGAGAGCGTCCAGATTGAGGACAAACCCCAGGCTGGCTTCAAAGAGAAAAGATCCCGGAGCCGTTGAAGGCAGGGAGAGAAGTTCGCTGGTGTCGTCGGCATCATTAACGATTTTACCGAAGGAGAACAGGTTGGTATGGGCATCTAGGACAAAGGTGAGAGCGGGGTTTAGGGTTAAGGTTACCTTGCTCTGCAGAAGGATGGAGTTGAGATTTTCCTTGATCCCCTGGGTGGCTATGGCTAATTCGGGAAAATCGGTTCCGGTGATGACCGTACGGATGTACTGTTTTGAGTGTTGACGGTAGATGAGGCCGATGAGAATCCGGTAGGGTACATTTTTCTGAAAGATATCCGCCTTGAAGGAAAAGTCAGTCTGTTTGTCCGTGGCTTCCCCATGGGTGGCTACAACCTCGGTGTACACCTTTTGATCCATCCCCAGGGTGCAGATGGCGTTGGGCACGTAAAAACCCATGGATAGGTTGGTCACTCCCTGGCTGTAGTCTCCGGTGTTGGATAACCTGAAACCGATGCTGCTGAGCATATCGAAGGATAGAAAAAACTTCCCCGGCCAGGACACCTTAAACTCCGTGGCCATGCCCGGTTGAAGAGCCACCTGGCTTGAATTGAAGACCCCAAATGCCGGCCCGGCACCGATACTGAAAAACTCGCCGCTGTAGAGAAAGGTACTGCTCACCAGGTGGTTAACCACCCGGTCGTTTCGATAATTCAGCTGAACTTCCATCCCTTCGGAGATTATCTGCCGCAGATCCACCGAGGCCCCCCAGGGGTAGGCGGAGGGAAAGTCCGAGGAAGTCAGGGGGGCATCGGGGAAGGAAATATTACCCATATCGAAGGAAACACCCAATTCCAGCGCCCCCAGAGGAAAAATGACGGCAAAAATGAGGATAACTGCGGTAAGTAAGGGTCTTTTCATCGTTAAAACTCCGCCTTTACCCCGATGAAACCTTCGAACATCGGGGTTGATTCATTTCGTACGAGATTTATTTTGAACTTAAAATCCCAGACCACTCCGGCGGTGATGGCGCCGAAGTAGGGGGAGACGGTCAAGTTGAAGAATTTGCTGTCCGGGTCGTCACCGGCATTGGTGTTAAGCTTCATGGTCGATTCTAGGCCGCCGCTGATGGGGGTGACTTCGGGTCTTCCTAAAAGAAAGTTGATATTGAGGTCCATATTCCCTTCTTCACCGGTGGGTTGATTCAAATAAAGAGCCGGCCGTAGAAGGTAGGTCATGTTTACCGATAGAATACCGAATTTCAGTCTTGGTTCAAAGAGAAAGTAAAAAAGGTCCACATCAAAGGAGTCGTTTACAGGATCCCAACGGGGAATTCCAATTTGAGTGAAAAACTCTCCCACTTCGGAGGGTTGATAATAGAACATCAGACCGGCACCGTAGGTTCCTGCGTCAGATTGAGGATAAGAAGCGCTTAAAAACGCCTCGGTCTTGAGATTTTCTGTGTCGAAAAGACCCCTCAGCACAGAGGTATACTCGCCTTTATCGCCGAGGCTGTTGTCCTGATAGGTATAACCTTGAAGACGGAAGCTGTCCGTACCCAGGCCGCTGGAAATTTTAATGCCCGTCCCGTTTATCCGGGTAATGCCTTCGTAGAGGGTTTCATTAGGGAAGTAAGAGTACCCTGCATAGGCGGTGGCGAAATTCCAAGTCCCGAAAAGCTTGGTAAAGGTGGCCCCTTCGCAGAGAATATCTCCTTCACCGACGAAGTACCCCACGTCAAGGGGGAGGTCCATCAGATTAAAGATGGTAACCGCAGCGTGTTTAAACACCAAATTTCCCGGATTAGTGACCGGATCAAGGGCTTCAAGATCGTCTGCTTTGAGGCGGAACGAGAGTTCCCCCCCCAGTTTTACGCCCCCTTCCAAGCCGATCTCTATATCGCCGAAGGATTGGAGTTTGAGTCTTTCTTCCTCCCAGACTCCATGGGTGAAAATGTCCATTCGGGGGACAATAATTCCTGCTGCACCCAACGGAAGCAGTACGGCTGAGAAGACCAGGATAAAAAAGAGCTTCCCAACGGGAGAGCGTAAGGTTGGATACATTTATCACCTCCGGAGAAAATTATACCTCATTATCTTCTTATTATCGAACAACTAGGGGGAAAACTGAGGGTTTTAACGTGTTCCTTCTCCGATTCTAAGCCGAGAGATATTATTCCTGTACGCCAATCAAACCCCTAGGGGAAAGCTGAAGTTTTAAGGATTGAACCTCATTTTTTCTCCGCCGGACGGAAGAACTGCCTGAATAAAGCTTGACTTCCTCGGTTGAATATATAAAGATTGAATTAATATGAGTGACTACCTAGATCCTAACAATGAAGAGTTACTGAAGGACTTCTTCCTGGAAGCTGAACTTCAAGTTGAGACCTTGGAACAGAACATTCTTACTTTGGAGAATGATCCCGGTAACAAGGAAGCGGTGGACGAGATTTTCCGAGCCGCCCATACCCTCAAAGGGGCCGCCGCCACGGTTCAAATGAATGAACTGGCCGAGTTTACACATCTCTGTGAGGACGTTCTCGACGAGATCCGGAGTGATAAGGTTACGGTCAATGAAGGGGTAGTGGATACCCTCCTCAACGCCATCGATATCATAAAAGCCATCCTGGAAAGTAGGAAGGACGGCCGGGTGTACGAGGACGACATCTCTCAGATCTCTCTCGCCCTCCAGGGGTATCTCGATGGGACCCATAAGGCTGCTTCGCCTAAGGGTAATACCGCTAAAGCGCCGGCGGCAAAGAAGGCCTCCTCCGAGGGAGCCGTAAGCGAATATGAGCTTCTGGAAATGCGGGATGCCGCAGGCGCCGATAAAAACCTCTATAAGGTAACCGTAGCTTTTCCCATGAACTCCGTGGGGGGGATTCAAGTCTTTGCCCTGCTTAAGAAGTCGGGGATCATCTTGAAAACCGTACCTGATTTTGAAGAATTGTACCTGGACAAGTATTTTCCCGAGGTTGAGTATTTCCTGGGCACCGAACTGTCTGAACCCGAAGTTCAGGGGCTTTTGAACCTGCCCGATGTGATTTCCGGCTGTACCGTGGCGCCCTTAAATGCGGCGGCAGACACCGCCCCGCCGGCACCGGTGAAGAATCCCCCGGCTTTTCGGGAAGAACAGTCCGTTTCTCCCCCCGCCGCCCCCCCGGTCCCCCGGGCTGCTTCAGATTCCGGGGCCCCTATCCTGGAGGTTGACAGCGGCGGTGACGATGAGGCCGATATGGGTTTAAAAGAACCCACCGCCCCATTGGTTCATGAAGCCCGAAAAAACTCCTCCGGATCAATCCTCCGGGTTGATTCTCGGCGTATCGACAATCTCTTGAATCTGGTCAGCGAGGCGGTGATTACCAAGGCCTCGTTCAACCAGATCAGCAACCTCTTCGGCGAGATCTTTATGGAAATTCAGTCCACCGAAGTGACGTACAAAGACAGGTTAAAGCATCTTTTTGCCTCATTGCCAAATTACTTTGAGGATGTCCAACGGGGACGTCCTGCAAAAGAGGTGATGAAGGAGATAAACGACGGGTATGAGGAGGTTTTCGGTCTCTTCGAACCCGTACAGGGCCAATTTAAGAGCGCCGTCAGCCGGTTCCGCAGTACATCCCAGGTCTTAGCCCGCACCACCAGCGAATTACAGGAAGGGGTCATGCAGATCCGCATGGTGCCGATTGCACAAATCTTCAACCGGTTCCCACGGCTTGTCCGGGACGTATCCCGAAACCTTAAAAAGAACGTTAGGCTGGTGATCGAAGGGGAAGATACGGAATTAGATAAATCGGTCATCGATGACCTTCTCGATCCGCTGATTCACTGTGTCCGGAACTCTGTCGACCACGGTTTGGAAACTCCTGAAGAGCGGAGAGCCAAGGGAAAACCCGAAGAGGGGACCATCCTTCTCAGGGCCAGCAATGAGGGGAATATGATCGTCATCGAGATCAGCGACGACGGTAAAGGCATCGATGTTAATGCGGTTCATGAAAAAGCCGTGGCCAACGGTCTGATCCATCCTTCCAAAAAGCTCTCCGATGTGGAAGCTTTTAATCTGATTTTTGAACCCGGTTTTTCCACCGCCAAGATGGTGACCAACATCTCCGGGCGGGGGGTCGGCCTGGATGTGGTTCGGAAGCAGATCGAAAAGCTAAATGGTACCGCCACCGTTTGGTCTGAGCTGGGAGTCGGTACCCGGATCACCATCAAGCTGCCCCTGACTCTAGCTATCATTCAAGGTCTCCTTATCCGGGTGGGGGAGGATACCTACGCCATCCCCATTACCTCGGTGATGGACAGCCATAGAATCAAACCATCCGACATTAAACGAATCGATAACTATGAAGTCTTTAACGTCAGGGATGAAGCGGTTTCTCTTATCCGCCTGAGTAATCTTTTCAAAATTCCCTCCCACGAGAACGGCGAGTATTACTACGTTGTTTTAGTGGGGAGCGAAGAGAAAAAGATGGGGCTGATGGTGGATGCCTTGATCGGCGAGGAAGATGTGGTCATGAAACCCCTGAAGGATAAGTATACCAATTCTCCGGGAATCGCCGGTGCGACCATTCTTGGTGACGGTACCGTTTCACTGATCATCGATGTCAGCCAGCTTCTTGAGTTGGGGTACCGCGAAGAAATGGCTATCCGGGAGCAGCGGGTAGCAAACGCACTTTAGAGGGAGAGAAGCATGAGTACAGCCGAGGCAATGCCTTACAGAATAACCGAGTCTGCCGATCTTCAACGGGAAGATTTTCAGAAAGAGGAGGTTAACGTCTTTGATTATAAGATGGTGACCTTTTCTTTGGGCGGAAGAGACTATGGCATTAACATCATGAAGGTTAAGGAGATAAGCAAGGCTTCCCGTTTTACCTATGTGCCCAATGCCCTTCCTTTTGTCCGTGGTGTTTACAACCTTCGGGGTGATATTATCTCGATTATCGACCTGCGGCAGATGTTTAACATCCCCGTTACTGAAAAGCCGAAGGACGGCACCGAGCAGATGATTATTCTGCGGCTTGAAGAGAATATCCTTGGAGTCATCGTGGACTCCATCGATAAGGTGGTGGGGGTTTCCTCTAAATCCATTCAGCCTCCTCATCCTCTTTTCGGAGACATCAATATTAAATTTATCAGCGGCATCGTTGAGAATGACGAACGTCTCTACATTATCCTTGATGTTGAGGGAATCTTTGCCCAAAAGGATGCCATCGAAACCCAGACCACCCCGGTTCTTCAAAAAGAAAGCGGCTTGGTGGGACGTAAAGAGGCTACCGAAAAAGAACTGGCTTATAATTTTATCAGTGAAGGCCTGGTGTCCCTGCGGAGGTTTTATGTAACCTCGGTGAATGACGACTGGTTTAAGGAGAGAATCGCTTCTTGGGCCCAGAGCCGGGAAAAAGCCGGAGCGGATATTCAGCTTCGGGAAGCTCAGGACGCCGATGATTTCCTTTCCGGTTTTTACTCGCCTCATACGGCACAGCTCTGGTCTGAAGAATACAGAGAGGCTTTTAAAAAGCTCCTTCCCGAACAGTCTTCGGGAGTGATAAACGTGTGGAACCCGGGTTGTGGAAAAGGTT
>CAYYNJ010000018.1:0-20088 GCA_964472775.1 uncultured Spirochaetaceae bacterium | reverse complement strand
CTGAAGTATTTTCAGAATCTATATACACTATGCCAACAGCAACCGGATGGCACGTTTTTGAAATAGATGATTTCACCTTTGATACAGTTCAGAATCTAATTGTTGAAATAATCTGGGGCGACAACGGGCAATGGGCTTCTCCTAATTATACATTAAATTGCACCAACAATACTAATATCTGCGTTGCTTTTGGCTATGCTGATAGTGAAACTCCGCCAAACTACGACGGCAACAGCAATACAAGGCCAAATACAATGTTCTTCTTTGAAGGTGATTCTCCAGCAGATTTGTACACAATAACATTTGAAGTTTATGACAGCGAAACCAATAATGCTATTGAAAATGCCACTGTTACGGTGGGCAGCCTCAATAAACCAACCAATGCAGACGGACAGGTTGAATTTGATTTATACGAAGCAGAATATACATACACAGGGATTGCAGAAGACCATAATCCTGAATCTGGAATCCTTACTGCTGATTCAGACAAAAGCATTTCAATTTATCTGGATAATAATATTGGAATTAGTGGTGTTTCGCAACAAGAAATATCTATTTACCCAAATCCGGCAAACAGCATAGTTGAAGTATTTTCTCCTATTGAAACCAAAAAGTTTAAACTCCTGAATATTAACGGGGAATTGCTTGCTGAAAAAACTAATTTGGGAAATACCTTCACAATCGATGTTTCTAAATATGCTGCTGGGAGCTATTTGGTGCAAATATCTGATAATAAAACTGTTATATTTAAGAAAATAACTATCATTAGAAACAAATAAATAACAAAAGCGGAGGGATACTTAGCCCTCCGCCTAATTTTTAATTTATAGCTTATGAAAACAAAACACTTAAAAATGCTTGCCTGCATGCTTGCAGTTTTTTTTACTGCCGGAAGCAGCTTTGGACAAGCACAAAATTTCGAGTACTCTGATTCTTGGTCAGATAATGGCTTGAAAATTACAGATCAAAAAACAAGCAGTTTAGAGGTGGTTTATTCCATCAATAAGTTTGCAATTGTTGACAAAGAAATCAATAAAGAAGTTCTAAAAACCATTGAACTGCCAGGTAATTTCCTGCCCAATGACGAAGGCATGCCTGATTTGCCCGGTTTTGGACAGTATATTGCAATACCGCAGGGAGCAGAAGCAAAATTAACCATCTTGGACATGAGAAAGGAAGTAATATCTAATATCGACCTTGCTCCTGCTCCAGACATCCCTTTTGCTAGTGTTGATGAGCCAATGAAATACGAAAAAAACATCAAAATTTATTCGGCAGACAAATTTTACCCTGAAGAGCCAATAAAAATCTCTGAAAAATCTCAAATTAGAGGCGTTGATGTTGTTATGCTTGGCATTACTCCTTTCCAGTATAATCCTGCTAAAAAAGAATTGACTATTATTAGAGACATCAAACTTAAAGTTGAATTTATTGGCGGAAATGGGTCTTTTGGCGACAACAGGCTTCGTAATCGCTGGTTTGACCCTATTCTTCATAATAATATCCTAAATTCAGGGGTATTGCCAAAAATCGATTATACAAAAAACAGCAAAGACGACCCAACTGGTTATGAGTATGTTATAGTAATTCCTGATGATGCTGTTTTTGCTGCATGGGCAGATACTATAAAAGAATTCAGAACCCTACAAGGAATTAAAACAGGTGTTGTTACTATTTCTGAAATAGGAGGAAATAACGTAGAAACAATTAAAAACTACTTTATAGACGCTTACAATAACTGGGATATTCCGCCTGCTGCGGTTCTTATTATGGCCGACTATGGAACATCTGGCTTGGGCATCACTTCCAAAAGCTTGCCGCACCCATATTCTGGTTCATTAATTACCGACAATTATTATGCTGATGTTGCTGGAGATGATGCTTTGCCTGATATTGCCTTTGCTAGAATGACGGCGCAAAACGAAACACATCTGGAAACTATGGTTACCAAGTTCAAAAACTATGAAATGGCTCCTCCAACTGACCCTCATTTCTATGACCACCCCATTACTGCATTAGGTTGGCAAACAGAGCGTTGGTTCCAGATTTGCTCTGAAGTTGTTGGAGGTTATTTTTTGAATGTTCATGGAAAATCTCCGGTCAGAATTAATGCCATTTATAGCGGAACTCCTAGCACTACATGGTCTACTGCTACAAACACTTCTACCGTTGTCGCCAGGAAACGGTCCCAGGAGGATGAGCGTAAAGTTTTGATCACCCTCACCGGTCCCGGCCGTGCCCTGGAAGAAAAAGCAGCCCTGGTGCCGGCTAAGCTATTATCCTCCCTGGGGGATACGGGGATGTCCCTGGAAGAGGTCATGGCCCTCAAGGGGGGGCTGGAAAAACTGGTGGAACAGATAAAGCAGAACAACACAAATTAATACCGGGGGAATGACAGAGTCTCCAGCAACTCCAAATTTGATGAAGGTATTGCCCAAGCAAAACGAAGATTCTCGAGGATAGGCACTTGCGCTCAGGGAAAATACCGGATGGCTTCATGGCGCATGGGAACCATCCATGATGAAAGATTTGTCACCGCTCTGGGCAAAAAGATCTTTTACCTCAAGAAACAGTTTTGATCTCATCCTGGCGATAACCCTGAAATCCCACGGAGTATAAGAGTTTTACACCAGAAATACCAGAGATTTTGAATCTCTGGGCTTCTTCGATGTCTGCAATCCCCTCTGAACTCAAGCTTGTTAATGACTCTGTCCCTTGCCTGCCCCCGGAAAAACCTGTATTTTACTGTCATATGAAGGAATTTCAAAAATAACCGATTTTTGAAATTGGCTCATATGCTCAAAGGGTAACCGATGAAAGAACAGGATGATTCCAAAGCTATTCTCGAAAGTATCTCCGACGGGGTTTTTACCGTGGATTCCGAGTGGAGGATCACCTCCTTCAACCGTGCCGCCGAAGAGATTACCGGGGTTTCCCGGGAGGATGCCCTGGGAAGCTATTGTTCCGAAGTACTCCGATCGAGCCTCTGCGGTAAGGAATGCACCCTGGGTAAAACCCTGAAAACAGGAATCCCCGTCATCAACAAAAGCTGTTATTTCATTAACGGTTCGGGGGAAAAGATTCCCATCACCCTCTCCACGGCGGTTCTGAAAGACTCCCGGGGAAAAATCATCGGCGGCGCCGAAAGCTTTCGGGATGTATCGGAACTGGAGGCGCTGAAACAGAAAATTGCCGCCCCGGGTGGGGTCAAACCGCTCCAGAGCCGGAGTCCCTCCATGGCCCGGGTCATCCAGCTGATCGAGACTGTGGCTCCTTCGGAATCCACCATCCTCATCGAAGGAGAAACGGGCACAGGGAAGGAGGTGACCGCCCGGGCCATCCACGCCCTGAGCGGCCGCCGGGACGAGCCGTTCCTGGGGGTCAACTGCGGAGCCCTTCCCGAGACCCTCCTGGAATCGACCCTCTTCGGCCACCGTAAAGGAGCCTTCACCGGAGCGGTGGAGGATCAGCCGGGGCTGTTTGCCCGGGCCGGCCGGGGCACCCTCTTCCTGGACGAAATCGGCGACATTTCGCCGGCCCTGCAGGTCAGACTGCTGCGGGTCCTGCAGGAGCAGGAGTACGAACCGGTAGGGGGGCGCTCCACCGTCAAAGCCGAGGCTCGGATCATCGCCGCTTCGAACAAAAACCTGAAAACCCTCATGGAAAAAGGCCTGTTCCGGCAGGATCTGTATTACCGGCTTAACGTAATCCGCGTCACCCTTCCCCCTTTGAGAGACAGAACCGAAGACGTCGTCTCCTTGGCGGACTCCTTTATCGAAGAGTTCAACCGGAAACACGACAAAAAGATCGAGGGCTTCGGACCCGAGGTGCTCAAGATCCTCCAAGATTATCCCTGGCCCGGCAACATCCGGGAGCTGGAAAATGTGATGGAGAGGGCCTGCGTTCTCTGCCGCGATTCGGTGATCGGTCCCGATTGTTTCGCCTTCGACGGTGCTGCCGGCCCCGCCGACGCAGCCGTTCCAAAGGGCGTCGGGTCTCCTCAGTCCGAGTCTGCCCCTCCCGCTGCCGCTGCCGCCGGCTCCGGTTCTGTCTCCGCCGCCGCTTCTCACCGCACCCTTTTGGGCAGAAAAGAAGAGGCCGAAAAAGAAGAGATTCTTGAAGCCCTCGCCCTTGCAGGAGGAAGTAAGATCAAAGCGGCGGCCCTGTTGGGCATCCATAAAACCACCCTGTTCCGGAAGATCAAGAAATACCAGCTCGATTTATAGTTGCAATCTTGCAACTTTCTCATCTTATAAGTCTCACTTTTGCCACTTTTGATACAACAAAACCGCTACTCCTTCCCCATTATCCTTAAAATCAGCATTGGCACGGTTTTTGCATATTTAAATATGTATGAAACCGTTGAAAACAGCCCTAGTGGTCTGGAGGAACCGGGTAGCCCCGGTCTTTGATGCTGCCCCTGAGTGGTTGGAGCTGACTTTCCAGGATGGACGCTGGACCGTGGAGGGTAACTTCTCTTTTCGAAGCAGCAATCCCGAGATGATGCTTCAGGAACTTCTGGAGCGTCATCCCGACCAGCTGGTCTGCGGCGCCCTGCCCTTCCGGTATGAGAGGCTTCTCCTCTCCCGGGGATGCGGGGTTTCGGCCTTCATCCGGGGTTCGGTGGATGAAGTGATTCAGGCCCTGGGAGAAAACAAGTTGGAAGAACCCCGGTTCCGGATGCCCGGTTGCCGGCGGGGCCGTCGGGGTCGTTGTAACGGTCAAAATTGAACTTTTTTAGGAGGTATGTTATGCCGGGAAGAGATGCCAGAGGACCCATGGGGGAAGGCCCCATGACGGGACGTGGATGGGGTAATTGCAGCGGGGACCGGCCCGGGGTAGGACAACCGGCGGGGTATTTTGGTTTCCGCCGCGGTCTGGGCCGGGGATTTGGCCTGGGGGCCGGAAGAGGATTTACCGGCCGGGGCCGGGGTTTCGGATTTGCCGCCGGTGGAGGCCCCGGTTTTTTCGGTTGGGGCCGGGGTTACGCCCCCGGCTGGGGTTACGCCGCAGGCGATGACAGTCTGGAAGCTCAAGAAAAGTTTCTTGAGGATGAACTGAATCGCATCAGGTCTCTGAGAGAAGCAAAGTCGGAGGATGAAGCATGAAAGTCGCCATCACCACCGCCGGGACGGATCTTTCCGCCCCGGTGGAACTTCGATTCGGCCGGGCCACCTCTTTTTTGATCTATGATACAGAAACGAAAGAATACACAGTAATGGATAATTCTCAGCAACTTAATGCCGCCCAAGGGGCGGGTATCCAGGCAGCCCAGGCGGTGGTGAACGCCGGGGCTAAAGCTCTCATCAGCGGACACTGCGGACCCAAAGCTTTTCAGGTTTTACAAATGGGAAAAATTGACATTTATCTGGCCCAAGGCGGATCGGTGGGCGATGCCTTAAAGGCTCTGGAAGAGGGTTCTTTGGAAAAAACTTCCGGTGCCGATGTTGAGGGGCATTGGGTCTAATATGAGGATAGTCATAGCCTCCGGCAAAGGGGGCACCGGAAAAACTTCATTGGCCGTGGCGCTGGCGGAGTCGTTGCCCGCTCCTCTAATGCTGGCGGACTGCGATGTGGAAGAGCCCAACGCTCACCTGTTTTTCAAGAACAGCGGCTCTTCGAGGAAAGTTCCGGTGGAGTTACCCATACCCCAGGTTGATCCCGATCTTTGTAACGGCTGCGGAGCGTGTTCCCGTATTTGCCAGTTTAATGCCATTATTGCCTTGGGGGGCTCCAAAGCCATGGTCTTTCCCGATATGTGCCACGCCTGCGGGGGTTGTACCCTGGTCTGCCCCGTCAAGGCCATCACGGAAGTCCCCCGTTCCATGGGAGAAATTGAAGAAGGATCCTGGGATGAGGGAAAAATTCTTATCTCCGGCCGCATGGATGTAGGACAAGCTATGGCTCCGCCGGTGATCCGGAAGGTGTTGGAAAGGGCATACGGCGGATCGGAGAATGTTTTGGTTGATGCCCCTCCGGGCACTTCCTGCTCCTTCGTCACGGCGGTTAAAAGCGCCGATTACGCCGTTTTCGTCACCGAAGCCACCCCCTTTGGTCTCCACGACCTGACCCTGGCGGTGGAGACCATCAGAGAACTCACCGTGCCGTTCGGTGTGGTGATAAACCGCTCCGATTCAGAGGAAAACTTGGTCACCCGGTACTGCCGTTCGGAAAAGATACCCGTACTCATGCAGATTGAAACAAGCCGGCGGATCGCCGAGTTTTATTCCCGGGGAGATTCCATGGTTAAGGCCCTGCCGGAACTAAAGGATTCCCTGCTCGACCTGGTTAAAACCATCGAATCGTCCCTGCCCGGAGGTGTCTCATGAGAGAACTGATTGTCATCAGCGGCAAGGGCGGCACGGGAAAAACATCCCTCACCGCCTCCCTGGCCCAGTTCGGAAAAAAACTGGTGCTGGCAGACTGCGATGTGGATGCCGCGGATCTTCACCTTCTTTTGAAGCCCCGGGTTCAAGAAACCTTTCCCTTTATTAGCGGCCATCAGGCGGTCATCGATCCCGAACGGTGCGATCACTGCGGACTCTGCCGGTCGGTCTGCCGGTTCGGAGCCATAGATATCAGGGAGGGAGAATTTCTGGTGGACCCTGTTTCCTGCGAGGGATGCAAGGTATGTGTGGAGGTTTGTCCCGCCAAGGCCATTGATTTTCCCGAAGCTGACTGCGGGAGCTGGTTTCAGTCCAAGACCAAGGTGGGCCCCATGATCCACGCCCGGCTCAAACCGGGGGCGGAGAACTCGGGGAAACTGGTATCCCAGGTCCGCAAGACGGCCCGTGAAAAGGCCCAAGAGACCGGGGCGGAATGGATTTTAGTGGACGGACCTCCCGGTATCGGATGCCCGGTCATCTCCTCCATCACCGGCAGCAGCGCCGTTCTTATCGTGACCGAACCGACCCTTTCGGGGCGCCACGACCTGGAACGGGTCTTGAAACTGGCCGGACATTTCGGTCTGGAAGCCTTTGTGGTGATCAATAAATGGGACATCAATGAAGAGGTTTCCAAATCAATCGAAGAAATAGCCCCAAGGTACGGTGCCGGTTTAGCAGGGAAAATCCCCTACTCTGCGGCTTTTTCCGAGGCCTTGATTCAAGGGCAAACCATGGTGGAATACCTGCCAAAAGGCGAAATCACCCAGTTCATTAAGGAAATCTGGGATTATTTAGACAAGAATATCAAGAGAGGTGACAAATGAAATTTG
Organism: uncultured Spirochaetaceae bacterium; assembly: GCA_964472775.1. Classification (GTDB taxonomy): domain Bacteria; phylum Spirochaetota; class Spirochaetia; order UBA9216; family UBA9216; genus CAYYNJ01. The sequence goes on along the minus strand of CAYYNJ010000018.1, from coordinate 12,872 downwards.
CCATTCCCACGGCAGAAGGAAAACTGGCCATGCATTTCGGCCACTGCCGCAGCTTCAGCATCGTAGAAACCGACGAATCGGGTAAAATTACCGGTAAAAGTGAAGTGGTTCCCCCGCCCCACGAACCGGGAGTCCTGCCCCGATGGCTGGGAGAGGAGATTAAAGCCGACATGATCATCGCCGGCGGCATGGGGGTGCAGGCCCAGCGGCTTTTTGAAAACTACGGCGTTCATGTTCTGGTGGGAGCCCCCGCAGAAGACCCGGAAGTTATAGTGGAAAGCTATTTAAAGGGTACCTTGACGGCGGGTCAAAACGCCTGCGACCATTAAGCTTGGTTCCTCGAACTTTTTGTGCGCCGCAACCTGGTTATTGTGCCGGGTTGCGGTTTTATTCTCCCTCTAATACCTAAAATTTCCTTTCAGACTTCCCGATTTCCTCTGTATATTCTTTTTTTTATATAATGCAATATTTTTATTGACTTCTCCCTCCCTGCCCTGTTAATATGCCTCATTCCATATATTATTTGTTGTGTATAGTTTTTTTTCTACCTTGCTTTGAATAATCATTTTCTCTGGAATATTTGCATTCAGGATGTTCCGGACTTAGTATTTATACCGCTTGCCTTTTCCTATTGAATATTTTCAGTGCCCTTACCGTAAGAAGGAGGATGGAGTGAGGATAAAATCGATTTTTCTGTCATTTTTAGGGGGCTATCTCATATGGCTGGGCCTAAACACGAGCCTGGAACGGGATGTTCTGATCTCCGGCGCCGTGGTGGCGGCCTTGATCGCCCTCTTTTTTACCCGGATTCCCGTCCTGGGAGATGTGAAGCTGAATCCCCGGGCCCTGATAGCGTTGATAATTTGGCTGCTGGTCTTTTTGGTGGAGCTGGTTAAATCCAACATCGATGTGATGTTCCGGGTGGTCACCCCCCGGGTTAAGATCAATCCCGCCATTGTAGAGGTGAAAACCCGGCTGAAGAGCCCCCTGGGCCGGCTGGCCCTGGCAAACTCGATCACCCTTACTCCGGGAACCCTCACCGCCGACATCAAGGACGACCGTCTCTTCATCCACTGGATCGACGCCACTACCACCGACGTGGAGGGGGCGACGAAGAAAATCGTTGATAAATTCGAAAAACACCTGGAGGTACTCTTTGGCTGACAAGATTCTCTATCTATCGGTCCTGATCACTCTCCTGAGTATGGCCGTCACCCTGGTACGGTTTATCAAGGGCCCCTCGGTTCTGGACCGGATCGTCGCCTTCGATACCGCCGGCATTATCGCCATCTCGCTGATAGTGGTGTTGGCCCATATGCTGGAACGGTTTATTTACGTCGATGTGGCCCTGGTCTACGGACTCCTCAGTTTCATTGGAGTTCTGGTGGTGGCCCGATACTACGAAAGGGGGCTTTAATATGGAAACAGCCGGAGCTATTATCATCCTTTTAGGTTCGCTTATCTTTTTCTTGAGTTCCCTGGGGATCATAAGGATGCCTGATGTGTACAATCGGATTCAGACCGGCACCAAGGCAACCACCCTGGCCACCATGGTGACTCTTATCGGTATTGCCCTCCACCATCCCGATTGGACTCCCAAACTGGTTATTCTCATCCTTTTCATCCTTCTGACGAACCCCGTGTCTTCCCATGTGGTGGCCCGGGCGGCCCACTCCAGCGGAGCCAAGATGAGCGATAAGACCTTCGAAGATAAACTTGAAGAAACCGGGAAGGAGTAGTCGATGGAATTGATTTTTCTCGTTATCGCCGTCTTTACCGTTGTCACCGCCCTTTTAGCGGTGCTTACCAAAGACAGAACCGTATCGATCCTCGCCGCCGGAGCCTCGATCCATCCTTTTTATCCTCATGGCCGCCCCGGACGTGGCCATGACTGAAGCGGCCATCGGCAGCGGCCTGACAACCTTTATCTTCTTTTTCGCCCTGAAAAAGATAAGGAGCCGAAATAATGGTTAGAAAAGCTTTTACCCTGCTGATACTGGCGGGGATGGGCACCATCCTCCTCCCCTTTGTCCTTGATTATAGGGAAAAAATGGCCCTTCCCGAGGTGGCTGCCCACTACGTTCAGAACGGCCCCGCCGAATTGGGAGCCCCCAACGTGGTCACCTCCGTGGTGGTCACCTACCGGGGCCTGGATACCCTGGGAGAGGTAACCATTCTCTTCGCCGCCGCCGCGGTGGTGGGGCTCCTCCTGCATCTGAACCAGAACAAGGTGGAAAGCCGCACCGAAGGAAGCGAGCTTTTAAAGACCGGGTCCGCCCTCCTCTTTCCCCTGATCCTCCTCTTCGGTACCTATGTTTTTCTCAACGGGCACCTGACTCCCGGGGGCGGTTTCCAGGGAGGTGCCATCATCGCCTCCGCCCTGGTTCTTTCCATCCTGGCCAGTCCGAACCGGAAGATCGGTCACACCGCCCTGGGAATTCTTGAATCCCTTTCAGGTCTTTCCTACGTCCTTCTCGGCCTGGCGGGGGTTCTTCTCACCGCCAACGGCTTTCTCGACAACCGGATCCTGCCCCTGGGCGAATACGGCACTCTTTTCAGTGCCGGACTGATTCCGGTGATCTACTCAATCGTCGGATTAAAGGTGGGTTCCGAGCTCAGCTCGGTGGTCATCGGCCTGAAAGGGGAATCGGATGAAGAGGAGGCTCATCAATGATAGGTACCATCGCCATCGTCACCGGGGTTGCCCTGGTGCTCATCGGTCTGTGGGCGGTTTTGACCAACCGGGACATCATCCGCATGATCGTCGGCTTCAGTCTCTTTGATCTGGGGGTTCACATCATCATGCTCAGCGTGGGGTATGTGACCGGCGGCACCGCGCCCATCATCGAGAATCTTTCGGATATCGGGAAATCCTACGTCGATCCGGTTCCCCAGGCCCTGGTTCTCACCGCCATCGTCATCGGTTTGGGAATCACCGCCTTCATGCTCACCTACGCGGTGAACATGTACGAAAAAAAGGGAACCCTGGAAATTGATAAATTTGAGGAGCTGAAATGGTAGATCCTATATACCTCATCGTCATCGCCCTGGGCACGGCCTTCCTCCTGGGGCTGCTGAAAAGAACCGCGCCGGGCCTGCAGACCGGACTGACCTTCCTGGCCCTGGCGGCCATGACCGTTCTTTCGGCCTCCTGGGCCTACGGAATTCTCACCGGCGCTGCCGCGGAAACCGCCGTTTCTACCGCCGGGTTTGAACCGCCCCTGTCCATCAACCTGTTCATGGGACGGTCCGAGGCGGTCATTTTAACCTTGATCAACCTCACCGCCCTGTTGAGCGTGCTGTATCTGAAGAAAGAACAGCGCCGGGCCTCCACCTACCTGTTGATGCTCCTGATGGTTTTCGTCATGGGATTAAACGGTGTGGTCCTGACCCGGGATTTGTTCAACCTCTTTGTTTTCATCGAAATCGTCAGCATCGCCTCGGCGGGACTTATCGTCTTACGCAGCAGTCTGAACCAGCTCGGTGCCGGTTTTAAGTTCATCATCGCCGGGGCTCTGACCAGCGGCATGATGCTTATCGGTATCGTCTTCGTCTATTATACCACCGGCTCTCTCAACATGGATGTGATCGGAGAGATCATGACTCCCGCCCTGGCCTCCACAGGCTTTGCCGGACTGTTCCTGGTTTTCATCGGGGTCATTTTGGAACTGAAACCCTTTCCGGTTAACGGCTGGGGACTCGACCTTTACGATGCCTCGGTTCCCGGAGTGAGCGCCCTGGCCGCCGCGGGCACCGCCACCGCCCTGTTCTACGCCTTCACTAAGGTCATGGACATGATGGGACCGGTTTTTCTTCAAGCTTCCGCCGTCATCGGCGCCCTCACCTTTTTGGGAATGAACATCCTGGCGTTAAAACAGGAAAAAACACAGAGGCTTCTCGGCTATTCTTCCATCTCCCAGATAGGACTGGTGATTCTCGCCTACTCCCTGATCGCCCTCTTCGGCCTGGATAATGGTGAGTTCATTGTGTTCGGCCTTCTTTCGACCCACGCCCTGGCTAAAGCCCTCTTGTTCTGGCTCGCCGGCTTGGTAGATAGAGAGAAGCTCAGCGACTGGGGAATCATTCGGCATAAGAAAGTGCTTCTGGCGCCTTTTGCCATCGGTTTGGCCGCCCTCCTGGCTCTGCCGCCCTTTCCTTCGTTCTTTGCCAAATGGGATCTTGTGATGGGTTTGGCTTCCCGGGGAGGCGTGGTATGGATGTTCATTATTCTGGGCGGATCCCTCCTGGAAGCGGTCTACTTGATGCGCTGGTTCGGCAATGCCGCAAAAAACAGTTTTGCTCAAGACGAAGCGCTGGATTGGCGTTGGGGAACCACGGTTCCGGTATTCACGGCGGCGGCCCTTCTTCTGGGTCTGGGTTTCACGGCCTCGGGTCTTTCGGTCTTTGAGGCTGATTTCAACTGGATCCTGTTAGGGGCGGTGGTGGTTCTGATGCTGCTGGATTTTCTCCCGGGGGTTGTCAAAAACATCCTCCTCATGGGCGCCCTGGGGTATTACGGCTACGGTTTTGTGATGGCCGCCGAAAGTTACCGTTCCGTCTTTGCCCTGATTTTTTCCATCGGAGCCCTGGTAACCCTGATCCCAGGCTTGGGAGAGAAGGGCCGGCGTCCGGGATTTTACCCCGCTGCGGCATTGATGTTTGCGGGTCTCATCGGCCTCATCGAGGCCACCGAGTTTCTTGGTTTCTTTCTCTCCTGGGAAATTATGACCCTGGGATCATACTTTCTCATCCTTCGGGGGAAGGAGTCTAAACCCCATGCCCTCAGCTACATGCTTTTCAGCCTGGGCGGCGCTTACTTAATATTTGCCGGTTTCGGCCTTACCTACGCCGGCACAGGTTCTTCTTCGATGAGTCTGGAGATGCTGAAAGCCGCGGCATCCACCCCTCTATCAGGGGTAATCTTCGCTCTTCTGTCGGTGGGATTCATGACCAAAATGGCCTCGGCGGGGCTTCACATCTGGCTGCCCGGAGCCCATGCGGAAGCGGAAACCGATGTCTCACCCATGGTCTCGGGGATTCTTCTCAAGGCGGGGGTTTTCGGTATGCTCATGACCGCCGTCTCTCTGGGAGACCAGTCCATCGGACCGGTGAACCTTCCCTACGTGCTAAGCTGGATCGCTGTCATCACCGCCCTGGTGGCAAACTATATGGCGGCCATGCAGGAAGATGCCAAGCGGCTTTTAGCCTACTCCTCCATCGGGCAGATGGGATACGCCCTCTTCGGCATATCCCTGATGAGTCATTTAGGATGGCTCAGCGCCTTGACCATCTCCATTGTCCACTTTATTTATAAAGTGACTCTCTTCCTCGCCGTGGGGGGGGTGGTGAAAAGAACCGGTACAAAAAATATGTATCAGATGGGCGGCCTTATCACCAGGATGCCCGTCAGTTTTATCAGCGTTCTCATTTGTATCATCGCCCTTTCGGGGATACCGCCTCTGGCGGGATTCAGCGGTAAATGGATCACCTACAATGCGGTGCTGGAAAAACGGTGGATGCTGCAGGGTGCGGTGGCGGGTACCGCCGGCATCATCGCCTTCCTCTACTTGTTCCGGTTGATCTTCGCCATCTTCCTGGGTCAGCTAAAAGACAATCACCGCAAGATTAAAGAAGCCCCCTTCTTTATTATCCTTCCCCAGATCCTCATGCTCGGGGTGGTGATGTACTTCTCCTTCCTTCCCGGAAGCCTGCTGAGACCCATCGGCGAGATTCTCAAGGATTTTTCCACCTCCGGGGCCCTGGAATGGCAGGGGAACTTAGCGGTAAGCCAGTACGGCTACTGGAACGGTGTGGCGGTGATGTGGGTTTTCATGGCCCTCTTCGTGGTATTCTTCTTAATACTCCTGATTAACGGCCGCAAGGCCCAGTGGGTGAAACAGTTCAACATCGTCTACGCCGCCGAACGGCCTTCCCGGCCGGAGACGACCCACTTTGCCTACAATTTTTTCGCCCCCGTCAGAAAGGCCCTCGGATTTCTGGAATACCCCTTCACCACCCGGTTTTGGGACGGTATTTCCGATTTCTTCCACGCCGTGGCGGGTTTTTTCCGGAGAGTCTACCCCGGTAATGGCCAGACCTATCTTCTGCAGCTGGTTATTTTCGTGGTTCTCACCTTCATGCTGACCAAGGGAGGCTTCTAAATGGATGGCTTCAGTTACAATAAGATCCTTTTCGCCGCACTGACCATCTTCTTCACCATCAACTACGGTTTGATTTTGCAGGGCATTGTCGGCAAAATCTACGCCCGGGTGGGAAGAAGAATCGGTATCAGGCTTTTTCAGCCCTATATTAATCTTTTCAGGCAGTGGGCCACCCGGTCCTCTGTGACTCACGGCGTCATGTTCTTCCTGGGTCCGGTGTTCCGTTTTACCGGAGGGGCGGGTATTTTGATTTTCACCCCCCTGATTCTCGACGTACCGCTTTTCTCCAGCTTCTCTTACGCCGGAGACGTGGTACTGGTCTCCTACTTTATATTTCTCGGGACCCTGGGCATGGCCTTGGGCGGAGGAGAAGCGGGTCACCCCTACTCGGCCATTGCGGTAACCCGGGGCCTGGCTCAGACCTCGGCCTTTGAAATCGCCCTGATGCTGGCCATTTACTCCATCGCCGTCCAGTACGATACCATCAGCATCACCGAGATTGTCAGGGCCCAGCAGGGGGGAGTCCTGAACTGGACCCTCTTCACCAACCCCATCGCCACGGCGGCGGCCATGATTGCCTTTCTCGGTTCCATGATGCGCAGCCCCTTCGATGTGGTCATGGCACCTCAGGAAATCCCCGTGGGACCGCCCACGGAGTATCAGTCCCAGTTCTTAGCCCTGCTGATGACCAACCGGACCATCTTTCCCGTGGCTAAGACGGTTCTTTACGTGAATCTCTTCTTCGGCGGGGTTGTCCTCTACGAAAGCTACCTGCTGACCTTTCTGGTGTTCTTTCTCAAGACCTTCTTTGTCTACATGTGGTCGGTCTTTGTGGGCGTCTCTTTTCCCCGGTTCCGGGTGGATCAGAGCATACGGTTTTTTATTAAGTGGCCTCTGGTTATCGGCGTCATTGCGGTGATCGCGGCCAACATGAGGTATTAAGCTATGGCTAAGATGAACTATACGAAACGGTGGGCGGACCTGGAAAAACGCATGGTGGTCTCCCCCGAAGGCGAAGAATTTGAAGTGGATCCCATGCAGGACTACTTCTGCGACGCCAAACCTAGGGTACACAAACCCAACCCCATCGCCCCGCTGGAGAGCTTCGCCAATTGGTGCCGGGCCGAATCGATCTACATCCTCGGATTTGGAACCGGCTGCGGCGCCATTGAGATGCGCCCCCTCTCCAGCGCCATGTACGACGCCTACCGGTATGGCGTGGCTTGGCGGGCCACCCCCCGGCAGGCTACGGTCTTCGTTATCGGCGGATACGCATCGGTTAAAACCATGAAGCGCATTATCCGTTCCTACGAACAAATGCAGGGACCCAAATTCGTTATAGGCCTCTGTTCCTGCACGATTAACGGCGGTATGTACTGGGACTCCTACAACACGGTGAACCGTCTCGATCACTATATTCCCGTGGATGTCTACATCACCGGCTGCATGCCCCGGCCCGAAGCAATTCTTGATGCCATCGAACTGCTGAAAAAACGCATTAAATCCGGCCGGGCGGAAGGACAGAATAAGTACGCTGAAAATTTCGAATGGTATAAGGCTAACCAGAAGAAGATCATCAAAAACTGGGACATGCCTGATTACAACTGGTAGGGAGGAACGATGGAAAAGATCATTGAAAACATAAAGAAGCGGTTCACCCTTACCGATGTGACCTCCGCCCACGGTTATTACCTCACCTGTGAGAAAAAGGACGCTGTGGCGCTTCTCACCTATCTGAAAGAGAGGGAAGGATTTAAACATTTGGTCCTGATAACCGCGGTGGACTGGATAGAGAAGAACCAATTTCAGCTGACCTACCTGCTTAACCATCCCGGCCTGCAGGTTGAGCTAGGGGTAAGAACCTTCATCGAAAGGAGTGTCTGGCCCGAGGAATCAGAAATGGAAACCGCCCATCATCTCTGGCCCGCCGTTAAAACGTATCAGCGGGAACTGCATGAAATGTTCGGGATTGATTTCCCCGGAAGCCCCGAAATCAACGATCCCCTCATTCTGGAATGGTGGGACGATATCCCTCCCTACCGCCGTGATTTCGATACAAAACAGTATTCTGAAGAAACCTACTTCCCCCGGGAAGGAAGAAGCACCAACGATCCGGCGGAATACATGAAATCCCAGCTTTATCCCAGGGAAGGAGAGAAGAATGCTTGATTTCCAAACGAAGCGAGAAAAGGGGAACCATCAGGATGGTTCCATTACCGAGGGAGTGCAGGGCACCGAAGGGATAAATCCCTTCGATTACGGCGTAAAAAACAGGTCTCTCTTCCCTGAAACCAAAAGCGACGGCACCATCGACATCGACCTCTCCAGCGGGAAATACATTAAAGTCTGGCAGGGGCCCCAGCATCCCGGCATCACCGGAAATATGTCCCTGGAGCTGACCGTTCTGGGGGACGAAGTGATGGAATCCAAGACCCACGTGGGATACCTCCACCGGGGCTTTGAAAAACTGATGGAGCGCCGCCGGTTTATCAATAACTTTCCCCTGGTCTGCCGGGTCTGTGTCCCCGAGCCGGACTTCAACGAATACTGCTACGCCGCCGCCCTGGAAGAGTTGGCGGGGGTGGAAATTCCTGAAAACGCCCAGTGGATCAGAACCTTGATCTTGGAAATGGCCCGGCTCCAATCCTACCTGATGTGGATCGGCGGCCAGGCGGGATCCCTGGGCATGGGGATGATCGGTCAGTGGGTCTATTGGGCCCGGGACCGGGTTCTTCAAATGTTTGAAGAATTGTCGGGGGCCCGAATTTACCATATCTACATCATTCCCGGCGGGGTCAGAAATAATCTGCCCGAAGGTTTCAAAGGCCGTATGGAAGAGATGCTGCGGGATGTGGAAAACGTCATGAAAGACGTGGACCGGGTGCTGTTTCATAATGCGGTATTCAAAAAGCGGACCCTAGGTCTGGGATACATCGATCCCGACTGGGTGGATGAATACGGCATTACCGGCCCCAATGCCCGGGCAGCGGGATTCCCCCGGGATATCCGAAAGACCGCTCCCTATGTTAAATATCCTGAGCTAGATTTCGAGCCGATTGTCAAAAAAGATTCCGACGTCTTCACCCGCGCTCGGCTGCGGTTTGAGGATGCTCTTCTATCGGTTGATTTAATCCGGCAAATCCTGGCGAAAACCCCCGAAACCGGGGATTTTAAGGCAGAAATGCCGAGCATGCTCCACTGGACCATCCCGCCCGGGGAAACCTATAAAAAGGCCGAATGCACCCGGGGTGAGTACGGCTACTACGTGGTCACCGACGGCTCGGGCTATCCCAGGAGGATTAATGTCCGGGGGCCTTCCTACACCCATGCGGTAACCCTGGCAGAGCGGCTTCTGGTGAATGTGAATCTGGCGGACGTGGCGGGAACCCTGGTCTCCATCCACACTTATCCGCCGGAAATTGAGAGATAGGAGGAATGACCCTGTCATTCCCCGGGATTTTGCGAAAACCCCAGGTTTTTGCCCCCATCCAAGGAGAAATCAGCTGATGGATGATTTGAAGAAGAAGAGTGTTAAGGATGTTCTCTATCCCTTCACAGCTTGGAAGAATATTTTAAAGGAGCCGGTCACCATTCGGCATCCGGAAAAAGTGGAAGGCTCCGACCGATACCGGGGTTTTCACACCAACGATATTGAAAAATGTATCGGCTGCGGCACCTGCGAAGAGATCTGTCAGAACGCCGCCATCGACCTGGTGCCGGTGGAAGGCATCGAGGCCAAGCCGGGCGATTCGGGGCTGCGGCCCCGGGTGGACTACGGCCGCTGCTGCTGGTGCGCCCTCTGCGTGGATATCTGCACCACCAACTCCCTCGGCATGTCCAACAACTTCCGTTGGTCTGTGGAAGGAGAAAACCAAGGGGAAGGAAACGAAGCCCACGGCACCCCCGACGACTACCGGTTCATCATCGGCGCCGAAGACAAGTACTGGGACAAGGCCGAGAAGGGTTACCGGAAACCGGATAATTACGACCTTACCCCCCCCGACCGGATTCCCATGGATCACCTGGGCCCCGCAGAGCGGAGCTCTTCCTTCGTGGAAATGATGAAGGGTTATTCGAAGAAACAGGCCCTGAAAGAGGCGGACCGGTGTGTGGAATGCGGCCTCTGCACCGCCACCTGTCCCGCCCACATGGGCATCCCCGCCTACATCCGGGCCATAAGGGAAGATAACCTGGAAGAGGGCCTGAGAATTCTCTATGACACCAACCCCCTCCCCGAGGTGTGCGGCCGCATCTGCACCCACAAATGCGAAACCGTCTGTTCCATCGGCCACAAGGGCGATCCTCTTTCGATCCGCTGGCTCAAACGGTACATCGCCGACAACGTGCCGTCGGAAAAATACAAAGAGATTCTGGGCACCGACAAAATCGAGCAGAACGGCAAGAAGGTGGCCGTGGTGGGGGCCGGTCCTTCGGGACTGTCGGCGGCCCACTACCTGGCCAACATGGGCTACCAGGTAACCATCTTCGAAGCCCTGCCTAAGCCGGGGGGAATGATGCGGTACGGAATTCCCGAGTACCGCCTCCCCTACGACCAGATCGACAAGGACATCGACTACATCGTCTCCCTGGGGGTGGAAATCCGGACCAACTGTAAGGTGGGCAAGGAAATCTCCCTGGAGGAGCTGAAGAACCAGTACGATGCGGTATTTGCCGGTACGGGCCTTCACCTGGGCCGATCCACCCGGATCGAGAACTCGGACCACAAGAAGGTTTACCAGTCCATCGATCTTCTGCGCAGCATTTCCCTGGGTGAAGAGATCTATGTGCCCGAAAAGATCGTCGTCATCGGCGGCGGCAACGTGGCCATGGACATCACCCGCTCCCTGGCCCGGATCCAGCTTCAAAAATACGGTAAGGTGGATATTACCACCACCTGCCTGGAACCCGAGGACGGCATGCTGGCGGATGAAGAAGAAGTGGTGGAAGCCCGGGAAGAAGGGGCGGTGATAACCCCCGCCTACGGGCCCCAGCGCATTGAAATTGAAGATTCAGAAACCCTCAAGGGGCTGGAAGTGGCCAAGTGTCTCTACATCTTCGACGAAGAAGGCCGGTTCAATCCCAAGTTCGATTTGGAGGATAAACGGTTTTACCAGGCGGACATGATCGTGGAATCCATCGGACAAGCCTCGGATCTGACCTACTTCCCCGAAGACGTGAACCTCGAATTCAGTCCCCGGCGGCAGATCGTGGCGGACCCCGACTACCAGGCGAAAAACGAGCCCTGGCTCTTCGTGGGGGGCGATATCGCCAAGGGACCGGATGTGATCAACGGCATCGCCAACGGCCATCTGGCCGCCATCGGTATTGACCGGTACTTGAAGGAAAAGGAGTAATCCATGGGCAGCGGAGAAATGAAAATTACCGAAATTCTCGAATATTCCATTAAAATAGAGCATGAAAGCCGGCTTTTTTACCAGAAAGCCGCCGAGAAGGTCACCGATGAATCGGTGCGCCCCCTTCTCAAGGAGCTGGAAGCTGAAGAGATCAAGCATGAATCCCGGCTGGCGGGAATCCTTGATGCGGTGCCGGAGGGGAATGCCGAAGGTTTCAGCCGGGAAAACCTGGACCAGCTCATCCAGAACAGGGTGATCGCCCAAGACGCCACAGCCCAGGAAGTGCTTGAGTCTGCCCTGGAACGGGAGAAACACACCAGGGATTTTTACGGCCGGGTAGCCACCCTGACAAACCTGGCCGCCGACGTGGTGGACCTTTTCGACATGCTCTTTGAACAGGAAACCGGACACGTCACCAGAATCAGTAAGAAACTCGAAAGGCTCTAAAAAACGGAAACCACCCCCGGATATCACCGGGAATGGTTTCCGCCATGACCTGCAGAAAAATCAATTTCCCCGAAGGCCTCTACTTTTACATGATATGGTCGGGTCTGACCTAGGCGGTCATCAAATCGGCACTTTCAATCTTGGTTAGGTACCCGGTTCTCAGACAGGTTTCAAAAAGATCCCTGCTTAAAAAATCCCGGGTGGTTTTCCGGCAGTTTTCAAACTCCTGGACAATGGAGACGGTGTAACCATCGGCGGTTTCTTCGAGAATCTCCATGTAGGTGGATGCCGCATGGTCGCCTTTAACTTTGTAGTGAACCATATTTTTCCTCCGCAGTGTTCGGGTTCTACTCTTATTTTCGGTTTTTTTCCCCCGGGCCTTACGGTTTTTTACAGATTACGGTTTACATGAAGGGCGGGGTTGATTAGTATTCGCAGTACACCGTACGACACCAGGGAGGGAGCCATGACGGTTGAGGAAATTGCCCGGGAGTACAGCATCGAGATTGACGATATCCGATGGTACCTCTCGGTGAACAAAGCCAAGCAGCTCTTAGAGTACCGGGAGAACCCCGAGGATCTGGCCCGGCAGATTTGGTCCAAGAAGCTGGAGGATGAACTCTACCGTTTCGAAGAAGGATTTTTAGCGGATCTGCAGGAAGACCTGGACCGCCACATCGTAGATGAGTCGAAAGTGAGGGAAGTTTTTCTCGAAATTTTGGCCTTCCGCCGGAAGAGGACCGATTGAAAAAAGGAGGATCCCCCCGGAATCCTCCTTTTTTTATTTCAGCTCTCCTCGGGGATTGATCACTCCCGGTTGGTCAAGGTGGCCAGGTAGGCCTGCACCCCCACGATTCTCCGGGCCGCATCAGCCTGGGCTTCCGCCAGGGATTCTCCGGGACGACCCCTC
>CAYYNJ010000017.1:16117-20175 GCA_964472775.1 uncultured Spirochaetaceae bacterium | reverse complement strand
TATTTTCTCTAAGAAAGGAAAATGAAAATTTGAAGACTATTTTAAAAAAAATCGAACCCTGATAGATCCTGCCCTGGTGAGGGGAGACACCCAGATCATTTTCCGGAACCTGCCTTTACGGGAAGGCTCCGGTTCCCTGAAAACCTACCTTGCCGCCCTGGTCAGGGACCACCGCCGGCTCTACGGCCATCCCGACATCCGCATCCTTACCCCTGAATCTGCCTCGGAGCTGGTTTCAACCACTCCGGGAGATCACATCCTTATCGAAAGCCCCGGCTCAAAACCCGGCAGGGATGGATCCCTGAAGGTTCTGGTTCATCCGGAAACACCCCAAGTTGATGAAAAGGAGAAGGTGGATTATAAAGATTTCCACGGCTACACGGTGGCCCGTCAAGGGGACCATCTGGTGGAAATCCATCACGCCTATCCGGGTAAGCCGGGAGTCAACATCTACGGAGTGGAAACACCTGTAATCCCCGGTAAAGAAGTGGAATTCCATGCCGGAGAGAACGTCAATGAAGTCATTCATGAGGATGTGACCTACTTTACCGCCGCCGTTGACGGGCTGGTTCAACTGAAGCCCCTTTCAATCTCTCTTTCCGAGACCATGATTGTCAATGGAGATGTGGATTTAAAAACGGGAAACATCGATTTCCGGAAGAATGTGCTCATCAGGGGATCGGTGACGGAAAACTTTTCCGTCAGTACCGGTGAAGACCTGATTATAGAAGGGCTCATCGCGGCGGGGGCCAAGGTTAAATGCGATGGGTGCCTCATCGTCCTGGGAGGTATTCTGGGAGGATCCACCAGGGTGAGAGCGGGGAAAGAAGGAAAGGTAAATTTTGTCCAGGACGCCGGGGTTTACTGCGAAGGCTCCCTGACGGTACAGAAGTACTCCCTGAACGCCCATCTTTTTTCGGAAGACACCCTAACCATCCTGGGAAGGGGTTTGAAGGCGAACCATCAAGCCATGGAGGGGGGAAGCGGTACCGCCATGAGGGCCTTGGTCCTGGCCAGTGCGGGATCGGAAATGCGGGAGACAACATTGACGGCGGGTTATAATCCCTACGTCGAAAAAACCCTATCCAACATCAATGACGCCCTCGGAGCGGTGGAACTGCAGATTACATCTCTCATGAACCGCTTGGGCGGCACCATCGATACCAATGTGCTTCTGGAACGGATCAGGAGAATGAGCCCCCAGGAAAAGAAAAAAATCCGGGAACATCTGGCGGAGCTGAAGGGTTTTACCCAGAAGAGGGAAGAGCTTTTAGCGGAGAGAAACAGAAAACTATCGGCGCTTCGGAATAATGATCCCCAAAGGCTTTCGATCCGGGTCATGGGACGAGTGGTTCCCAAGATCCACCTCAGGATGGTTGATGCCACCCACTCGGTGGAACATCTGGACCGCGGAACGGTGTTTCGTCTTCAAGAAGGCATGATAGTAAAACAATAACCTTTTCTCAGAGTCCTTTGTAAGCTTCCACATCGAGAAGCTCGTTCAGCCGGTCTTCCGGAACCACCCCGGTCTCTAAAACCACCTCCCGGATGGTGCGGTTCTGACGGTGCGCCTGGTAAGCCAATGCCGCCGCCCGGTCGTAACCGATTTCTTTAGCCAGGGGGGTCACCATGGCCAGACTCTGTTCGATGTATCCCCGGCACCGGTCTTCATGGGCGGTTATTCCGGCGATGCACCGGGAATCCAGAACTTCGACACAGCGCCGCAGCAGGTCCAGGGAGGAAAGGATCTCGAAGGCAATCAAGGGCTGCATGATGTTCAGCTCCAGGGGAGCGTTCTGGCAGGCCACGGTGACCGAAAGATGCTTGCCCATCACATGGGCCGCCGCCTGAATGATCATTTCGGGAATCACCGGATTCACCTTCCCCGGCATGATGGAACTGCCGGGCTGCAGGGCCGGCAGGGTGATCTCGCCCAGGGCGCTCCTGGGTCCCGAAGAAAGAAGCCGCAGGTCTTGACCGATTTTCATCAGCGAAACCGCCACGGTATTGACCGCTCCCATCAATTCCATGTTGGAATCCCGGGCGCTCATGGCTTCAAAAAAGTTATCCGCCCTTCGAAAGGGAATTCCCGTGGCCCCGGCGAGGTATTCCGCCCCCCGCCGGCCGAACTCGGGATGGGTATTCATCCCCGTCCCCACGGCGGTCCCCCCCAGGGCCAGCTCTTCCAGGTGGGCATAACAGTTCCGTATCCTGATGCTCCCCTTCTCTACCTGGGAAGCGTAGGCGGAAAACTCCTGCCCCAGATTCATCACCACCGCGTCTTGAAGATGGGTCCTCCCCAGCTTGGGAACATCGGCGAACTCCCGGGCCTTGAGAGTCAGGGCCCGGGAGAGTTGAATCAGACCCCTCTCCAGCTTCCCGGCCTCCCGCCGAACCGCCACATTGATGGCGGTGGGAATCACATCGTTGGAAGATTGGCCTAAATTGACATGGTCGTTGGGGTGCACCGGCGATTTTGTCCCCACGGCCCCCCCCATTCCGAGGTTGGCCATGTTGGCCAAGACCTCATTCATGTTCATGTTCCAGGAGGTGCCGCTGCCGGTCTGAAAAACATCGATGGGAAACTGTTCCAAGTCGGGTCGGGTCCGAATTTTCTCGGCGGCATTAATAATCGCCGCCGATAATTTCTCATCCAACAAACCTAGGTCCCGATTGACCGCCGCCGCCGCTTCTTTAATAAGGGATAGGGACTCCAGCAGAGGCAGGGGTATCCTGTGGGGAGAGACATCGAAGTTTTCCACCGCCCTTTGGGTCTGGGCCCCCCAGAGAGCTTCTGCCGGAAGCTCCATGGTTCCCATGGAATCCGATTCGGTCCTTGTCTTTTTCATCCTGCACCCTCCCTGCGGCCGCTGTTTACCCGGCATTTTATCCTGAATAAGCGGCTTTGCAAACAGGCGCTTTTATCCAATTATCGGGCACCCCGGGGTTCTGGACGAAAACGATGATTAAGAATAGAATGGCCCGGCCATGAGTTACTACCCTCCCGACATACCCGGTCTCTCTCCCCGCACCCTGGCCTTCCTGGAAGAAACCGCTCAGGCTTACCGTCTCACCCTGCAGGACCGGCAGAAACTGCTCACCATGGCCCAAGATTTTGCCGCCTGGTCTGAGCCGGGGGTGGAAGAACGCTGGGAAACACCTCCGGATACGGTGACCGGAAAGAACCGGAAACAATGGAGCCTGGGCCGGCTTGAAAAGGCCTGGATGCGGCTCAGAACGGAGGAACCGGAATACTCTCACCCCGAGGAAGACGGCATGCCTCTCCCAGCCCCGGACAATTCTTCCGCGGGACTCCGGTTTCAGGAGCTCTCCGACCAGGATGGCTCAACCCTGATGGGAACCTGCCCGGTTTCCTCGGAAAAAACCCGGTGCTGCGGTCTTCTCACCCTGGATGCGGTGATTCACTGCGGATTCGACTGCAGCTACTGCACCATTCAGTCTTTTTACAAGAACAACACCATCCGGTTCCACGGGAATTTGGTGGAAAAACTTTCCCGTCTCAACCTTGACCCGGAGCAGACCTACCATATTGGAACCGGCCAATCCTCCGACAGCCTCCTCTGGGGAAACCGGAACGGGCTGTTAGACCATCTCTTTGACTTCGCCTGGGACCATCCGAATGTGATACTGGAACTCAAAACCAAGGCGGGAAAGGTGCCCTACCTTCTTTCCCATAAGATTCCCCCCAATATTCTTACCACCTGGAGCCTCAACACCCCTACCATCATCACCAGCTATGAGAGGGGAACCGCTTCCCTGGAAGAGAGGCTTTCTTCCGCCGAAGCGGTGGCGGCCCGGGGGAATCTGGTGGGTTTCCATTTTCACCCCATGGTTCATTATAAAGGTTGGGAAAACGAATACCGCCGGGTATGGGAATCGCTGCTTCTCCGTTTTAACCCCGATAGGGTGGCCATGGTATCCCTGGGGACCCTGACCTTCATCAAACCGGTGATCAAGGCGATACGGCAGAGGGGCCTTAAGACCCGGGTTTTACAAATTCCCATGGAAGAGATCGCCGGAAAGTTCAGCTACCCCTT
>CAYYNJ010000017.1:3003-16107 GCA_964472775.1 uncultured Spirochaetaceae bacterium | reverse complement strand
CTCTGTACGGACGTGATGACCAAAGAACAGCTCTTCGCCGTCAAAGAAGAGATGTTCAGAACCGCCTATCGAGCCTTGGCTCCCTGGCACGAAAAGGTGTTTTTCTACCTGTGCATGGAAGATAAAAACCTTTGGAATCCAGTTTTCGGTAGGGAGTACCCCTCCAACGGCGCCTTTGAAGACGCCATGAAGGGGGCCTATCTAGAAAAAATCCGCCGCCTTCAGTCCTGATCCTCATCCGTCCCGGCGGCCCCTGCTGCTTCGGGCACCAGAACCACCCGGATCTGCCGCCGGGGATCGAAAATGCGGCGGGCAAGACTGGCAACCCTCTCCCGGGTGAGAAGGGCGGTAAACTCTTCGGGCTCCAGGGGCGGTTCCGGGTCCCCTCCCTCCCGCACCGTCCTGGCCATGATACTTAACCAGAAATTATTCTCCCGGCGGTTGACCTGGTAGATGCGGCGGTATTGTTCGGATTCACGATCGAGGTGGGACTGGGCAAAATCGCCCCTTTGCATTTTCTCGATTTCTTGGTTGATCCGCCCGGTCAGCTCATCCACCCGGGCGGGGTCACAGCCGAATTCCACCGATGCGGTCCAGCCTGAATACGGTTGTTTCACCGGGGTAACAGAGGCCCTGATCGAGTAAGTGCCTCCCAGTTCTTCCCGGATAAGCTCCCGGAGGTTTACCTCCAGAATCTCCGTTACCGCCCCGAGAACCTTCTCCTCTTCAGAGGTGAACTCGCCTTCGCCATGATAGACCAGGGTGACCCGCCCCTGGGGTTCCAACCCCCGCCGAACCTTTTCATCCACCCGGGAATCCGGCGGCCTAATCCCCCGGTCCTCCCATGACTCCCGGGGGCCGGAAGGGAGGGTTCCCAAATAGGCCGCCGCCAGGGGTTCCAGTTCTACCGGTTTCAGGGATCCCACGAAAAGGAAGGTAAAATCCCCCGCCCCGGCAAACCGGCGGCGGTAAACCTCCTGGCCCTCCTCCAGGGAAATAGTTTCCAGCAGTTGCTGATCCAAGGGTCTCCTCCGGAAGGAACCGGAGGAAAGAATTTCTTTGATCCTATCGCCATATTGGGTTGCCGGGTCGGCCAGACGGTTTTTCACCACCTCTGCCAGCCTTACTTTCAAGTTGTCAAAGGTCCCCTGGTCAAACCGGGGATCGGTAAAATAGAGCCGGGTTAACTGAAGAAGGGTTTCCAATTCGGAAGGCGATCCTCCCCCGCTGAACCCTTCAAAATAATTATTCAGGTAGGGAAAAACCGAAACGTCCTTACCGGCAAGCACCTTTTCCAGATCCCCGGCGGTAAAATCCGCCAACCCGCTCTCCTGCAGAAAAAGAAGCGAATAGAGCCCGTCATGGTACAAATCATCCTCTTCCAGGCTCAGACCCCCGGGGCTCAGCGCCATGAAGAGGAACTGATCCTCCATAAAATCGGTGGGCTTAACGATGACCCGGGCGCCGTTTGCCAAGATCCATTCCTCCGCTTCCCAGGCGGGAAGGGGCCGTTTTTCCACCGCCCCCAAGGTCTCACCGCCCTCGGGACCTGCCAGGCTCCCGGGATCCCGCTCCACCGGCTTTGTCACCGCCCGGCTTTCAACAGCCGACAGGGTGTTCAAGAGAACCTCTTCCCCGGGAGGCTCCTGGGAGGCGGGAAGAATCAGGGTCAACACCCGGTTGTCCCGGGGGAAAATGGTACGGGCATACCGGTTTACTTCCTCCAGGCCGATCTGAGGGAGCAACTCCCGGGTTAGGTCGTACTCGCCTTCTATGCCGGGCATGAAGACTCCCCGCAGATGATACTCCACCAGTTCTCCCGCCAGGCTCGAAGAGGGTATATTCTCCTTCTCATTAAAGGCCCGGGAGATATACAGCTGTGATTCTTGTTTGCCCCGTTCGAGCTCATCCGGAGTCAGACCGTATCGGACCGCCCGGACCATTTCCTCGGCCAATGCTTCCAGCCCTGCCACGATCCTTCCTTCTCCCGGAGAAGCGGAAACAGAAATAAATGAAGCGGAGGAGACCCAGTTGCCCTCCCCCCCCCGGGCGCCGATGAAGGGAGGATCTTCCCTCCGGGCCAGCTCCGAAAGTCTCTGGTTAAAAGCGGACCAGAAAAGGTTTCTCACCAGCATGGTCCGGTAATCTTCCCGGGTGGACAGAGAAAGGGCGGGCCGCAAAATCGAAAGCTCGATCTGAGGTACCGTCACCTCCGGGTCGCTGACCACTTTGATCCGGGTGCCCCCCTGGGGAGGAACGGGAAACGGCGAAACCGCGTCGGGGCCGGGTCCGGCGGAAAAATTAAAATAACGTTGTATCAGTTCAAGAATTTCCGACGATTGAAAATCTCCCACCGCCACCACTGCCATCAGATCCGGCCGGTAAAAATCCCGGTAAAAATCCCTGACCCGTGCGGCGGGGGTGTTCATAAAAACCTCTACCTTTCCGATGGGCAGCCGGTCGGCGTAACGGGAATCCTGAAGAAGGACCGGCAGAATCTGGTCCCTGATCCGGCCCGAAGCCCCCCGGCCCAGGCGCCACTCCTCTTGTATCACCAGCCGTTCCGCCTCGATATCTTCATCATTCATGGTGATATGGCGGGCCCACTCCTTGAGGACCTCAAAACCCTTCTCCAGAATCTCTTTCTCGTCGGTGGGAATCTCCAGCATGTACACCGTCTCTTCAAAACCGGTGTAGGCGTTTATCTCGGGGCCGAAATCCATCCCGATGGATTCCAAATAATGGATTAGGTCAAGTTTTTCATACAGTTCGGTGCCGTTGAAGGCCATATGCTCCACCAGGTGGGCCAACCCCTGTTGGTCCTCCTCCTCTAAAAGGGAGCCCGCCTTCACCACAAGCCTCAGGGAAGCCCGTTCCAGGGGCTTACGGTTTTCTCTGATATAGTAGGTTAAACCGTTATCCAGGACTCCCGTAACCACCTTCGGGTCTAATCCCAAGGCCGGAGCCGCCGGCTCAGAGGTTGTGATACAGCCGGACAGGAATGCTGTGGTAACGATAAGAAGAACGACACGATATTTCAACATGGTTTACCTCGTTGCAGGGTTTTACTTTTTTAATATACAATAAATAAAGAAGGATGAAAAATAATTTACCCTGTGTTAGTATACCACCATGAAGAGATCCCCGGAATTAAGGGAAGAAATTAAAAAGAAAAACCGCCGCACCTGGAAAATTTTACTAAAAGATCCTCAAATAGCTAGGAAAATGGCCCTGGAAATTTTAGAGGACTGCCCCTTTCCCGATGAGGAAGCCCAGGCGTTTCTGAGTTTGGGATGGACGGCCATCTTGATGGGCACCTTTGACAGGGCGGAAAAACCGCTGAAATCGTCCTTGGAATTCTATCAATCCCGGGGAGACCTGGAGGGGGAACTGAAATGCCTCAATGCCTTGGGGTACCTGTCTCAGCAGAAAGAGGAATACGAAGAAGCGGCCCGGTACTACAGCGATGTCCTGACGAAAAGCAGCGTGGCCAATCTGCCGGTGCGCCGTATGGCCTCCCTGGTCAATCTGGGGGAACTCTACGTCTTGCTGCAAAACAGCGACGATGCCGTAAATCTCTTCAATGAAGCCATGAGAATCGCCGAAACCCTGGAGGACAACGCCGAAGCGGTGAGCGCCTGCCGGCTCCAGCAGGGGATAATCGCCTTCAAGAAAAACCGGCTCGCTGAAGCAGAGGCGTATCTGCAGGAAGCCCTCACCGCGGCGGTCATGGCGGAGAAAAAGGGAGATCAGGCCCAGATCCTCTGTTATCTGGGTCAATGTTTTCTACATGACGGCAATCTGGAGGGAGCCGAGAACCTAATCCGCCAGGCCTTGGAAATCTACGGATCCCTGGAGAGCCATACCGGAAGAGCCGAAGCCCTCCTCTTTCTATCCCGCATTTTTACCGCCCGGGGAAACGGCGAGAAGGAAAAGGAAGTCCTCGACGAAGCGGTTCTCCTGGCGGACGGCCTGGGGAACCGGGGCCTTCTCAGTCAAATCCTGGAACAGCTATCCCGATGGTATGAAAGACAGGGGGATTTTAAAAACGCCCTGACCTTTCACAAAAGACACGATTACCTGCAGGAGCAGCTGCACACCCAGGAAATATCCCTGCGCCTCCGGGCCATGGAGGTAAAAAACCGGCTTGAAGAAGCGGAGCGGGAGGCGAATTTTTTCAGGAAACACAGCCGGGATCTGGAGAAGGCCAACCAGGAATTCAGCATCATCAATGAGGTGGGCCGTGACCTGACCTCTCAGCTCAGCCCCCAGGAGCTGAGCCTTCATCTCTACCAGCACCTCAACCGCCTCATGGCGGTGGAGCTGCTCACCATCAGCTGGTACAACTCAAAAAAGCGGTGCCTTGAGGTGTCTCATCCCGTGCTGGACGGTGTGGTGATCCCCTCTTACGATATCCCCCTGGGAAGGGGTAAGTCTCTTTCCCACCTCGCCTTTACCCGGCAGACCCCCCTGAGGTTTAACCGGGGAGACGATGTGTTTAAAAGCCAGAAAGAGATGCCCCCCCGGACCATCCCCCTCCCCGATGCCGCCTCTTATCTTTTTGTTCCCCTGAAACTCCGTAAGCGCACCACGGGAATTCTCAACCTGGAAAGCCGAAAAGAAACGGCCTATACCCCCTACGAGGAGAATATCGTTACCGCCTTGGCGCCCTTCATCGCCGTGGCGGTGGAGAACGCCATAACCTACGAAGAGATTCACCGGCAGCATCAAGAAACACTTCATGAAAAAAGGGGGTTGGAAAAATCTATCAACAGAATCAGCCATCTGGCCCACCACGATCCCCTGACCCAGCTTCCCAACCGGTACATGTTGGAACATATCCTGCAGGAGATTCTGGAAGGAAAGGATCCCGCCGGAGAACCCTCCACCGCCATTGCCTACCTGGATCTGGACGGGTTCAAACCGGTGAACGACAGCCTGGGGCACCTGGCGGGGGACCAGGTTCTGAGGATGGTGGCGGAGCGGATATCCGGAGTGATCCGGGATTCCGATACGGTGGGACGTATCGGCGGCGATGAGTTTATCTTTATCCTCGAGGTGGCGGACAGGCCTGTGGTGGAGAGGATCTGCCAAGCCCTCATCGATACCCTGGCCCAGCCCTTTGAGGTGGAAGGAACCACCCTGACCCTGGGGGGAAGCATCGGTATCGCCCTCTTTCCCGCCGACGGCACCGACGGCAGTACCCTGCTGCGAACCGCCGACCAGGCCATGTACCGGGCTAACAATGAGGGAAAGAACCGGTTCTGCTTTGCCGCCAAAGCTCAACCACAAGCCCCCCGTTCCTTCCAGAACGGCACCATTGATGTAGGCCGCCTCATCGGAGGCTAGAAAGAGATAGGCCTGGGCAATATCCTCCGGCCTGCCCAACTGCCGAAGGGGACATTTTTCCCGGAAAGCCGCTAAGACCTTTTCCGGCACTTTTTCCGTCATGGGAGTCAGGATGAACCCGGGAGCCACGGCGTTTACCCGGATTCCCCGGGGTCCCAGTTCCTTGGCCCAGGTCTTGGTCATTCCAATGACACCGAATTTGGAAGCCGCATAGTTTGTTTGACCAAAATTGCCGTAGATACCCACAAAAGACGAAGCGTTAAGGATCACTCCTTTTCCCTGGCCTTCCATTATCCGGGCCGCCTCTTGGCCGCAGAAGAAAACAGCTTTTAAATTAATAGCGATAACCTGATCGAACTGTTCCTCCGTCATTTTTTCCAGACGGGCATCCCGGGTGACACCCGCGTTATTCACCAAAATGTCCAGGGAACCATACTCCTCCTGTGCCGCCGCCATGAGGTTTTTTACTTCCTCCTGAGAAGTGACATCCATGGGGAATGGCAGGGCTTGGCCGCCGGACTCCCTAATCTGAGCAGCGGTTTCCTCGCACGACTCGGGCAAGATATCCGCCGCCACAACCCGGGCTCCCTGAGCCGCAAAGAGCAGGGCGGTGGCACGGCCTATCCCCTGCCCCGCTCCGGTGATGACCGCCACCTTATTCTGTAAACGCATTTTTTTCTCCTTTCTCATAGGGGCCCCACTTAACCGCCGTGGCGGCCCAGGTGTACCCGGTCCCCGCACCGAATAGCACGGCCAGATCTCCGGGATGAAGCCGGCCCAGCCGAAGCCCTTCGGCAAGACTCAGAAACGCATCGGAGGATTGACAATGGCCAAATTCTTCTAAAACAACGGAATTCTCTTCGGTCAAGCTGAAATAGGCGAGAATATTGAGAAGAATCGACCTCTTCATGAAAATAGCCGCCAGGTAGTTCACCTGGTTCCTCTGATAACCGCTTTTCAAGGCGGCGGTTTCGATAACCTTAATGAAGTTTTCCAAAGTCACCGGATCAAGCCGGCTCTTCATCCCTTTAATATCGGGGACATCAAGAATGTACCGCGGCGGAGCCGCCCCCGAAAGCCCTCCATCGAAGGCCCGGCATCCCACCTGGTGGACAGCCACATCCTCGGCGAATTGGCCGTCGGTTATCATGTGAGTCTCAAGAACCACATTCTGGTTCCAGTCCCGCCGCAGGAGAACCGCCGCAGCACCGTCTCCGAAGTTGAACATGAACCGAGACCTCTCATTTTGGTAATCCAGCAGATCCGATTCCCGGGAGGAAGAAACGAGCAGGACCCGCTGAAGCGACGGGTCGGTCTGCATCATGCTCTTTAGAACCTTCAGGGAATAAGCGCCGGCGGAGCAGAGGGAGTGAATTTCAAAAGCATTGGCATTTACCGCCCCCAACTCGTACTGCACTGCGGCGGCGCAGTTATAAAGATAATAATCCTTGTATTCACTGCCGCAGTAAACCACCAGATCCAGGGTCCGGGGATCAACTCCCTTTAGGGCATCCCTGCCGGCTTTAACGGCCATATCCTTTACCGATTCCCCGGTTTTTGCCTTCCTTACTTGACGGATCCCGAATTTCTCCCGGACCACCTCTTCAGGTATTCCCGATGCCCCGCTGATCAATCGGCTGTCAAGGATCTCTTCAGGCAGGTTGGTTCCATGGGACTCCATGCCGATGTTTACTCTATCCACGACGGCAATCCTCGTCTTGCGGTTTACCGTAGAGTTCTGTTACCCGGGCGGCTACGATTTTTCCCACATTATTCTTGGGGACCTCATCCACCCAGGCCACGTACCGGGGGACTTTAAAGCCCCCTAACCGGGATTTCAGGAATTCGATAACCGCCGCTTTATCTAAGCTCTTTCCCGGTTTCAGCGAAATCACCGCCTTCCCCACTTCACCCCACTTCTCATCGGAAACGCCGATAACCGCCGTTTCATGGATCTCGGGAATCTGATAGAGCACCGATTCAATCTCCGGAGGAAAGATATTCTCACCGCCGCTGATGAACATGTTTTTCTTACGGCCCACAATGTAATAGAATCCGTCATCATCACGGACGGCGATGTCTCCCGTATATACCCACCCATCCTTCAGGGTGGCGGCAGTCTCCTCGGGGTTGTTCCAGTACCCGGAAAAAATCTGAGGACCGCTCCAAATCAGTTCTCCCGGTTCCTGAGGACCCAGCTCATTCCCCTGGTCATCAACAATTTTTACCAGGGACAGATACATGGGCCGGCCCACGGAAGCGTACTTTTCCCGCATAACCGTGTCGGTCATAAATTCCGCCGGTGCGGTTAAGTTATTGGGCCCCGCTTCGGTCATGCCGTAACCGAGGACAAACCGGATTCCCCGGGTCCAAAATTTTTCCATGATGTTCCGCGAGGTCGGGGCCGCCCCCGCCATGTCCCACTTCACCGAAGAGAAGTCGGTGTTTTCAAACTGCGGCAGATCCGTCATCATCCTGAATATGGTGGCGGCTCCAAAAACGAAGGTCGGCTTTTCCTCGCCGATCACCTTGAGGGCGTGTTCCGGATCAAACTGCCGGTTCAAAATCAACCGGCCCCCCGCATGAAGAAGAGGCAGGGTAAGCAGGTTCCATCCCCCCGTATGAAACAGAGGCAGAAGGATGTGGGCACTGTCATGATGGGAGATCCCCCAGGTACAGATTTCATTCATGGCGTTGAACAGCAAAGACCGGTGAGAAATCAGCCCCCCCTTGGGTAATCCCGTGGTGCCCCCGGTGTGGATGATCAGGTGTATATCTTCCATCCCGGACTGGCCGTTCCAAACCGGCTCGGGCTGATCCACCGCCATGATATCCGAATAGCGCAGGTCCCCCTGGGGCGGCTCCTCCCCATCGTCCAAGAGGATGTATTTTTCCACAGTGGTCTGCCCCTTGACGGCGTTAACCAGGGGCGCGAAGCACCCTTCGTAAAATAAAACCCGGGGCGTCTCCGATTGAATCAGCTGGGCCAGTTCATCCGATGAGAGCCGGTAGTTATACGGCACCAGAAGGCAGGCTGCCTTGGCGGTGGCGAAATAGGCGTCGATCATTTCCACCCTGTTGCGGGACAGCAGGGCCACCCGGTCATCCTTCAGAATTCCCGCGGAATTTTTTAAAAAATGGGCCAGCTTATCCGCCCGGCGGTCTAAATCTGCATAGGTGTATCTTTTCTCCGTATCCGTATCGTAAACCGCTTCCGAATCAGGATTTATTCTGGCCCGGAAAAAAGAGTAGTTTCCAATCCAATTGTTGTCCATGTGCTGTGATCCTCTCTGCTATTTTTGAAGAGCCGTCATGACTCGGTGGATGTTGCCCGCCAGATGTTTCATGATGGCCATACCTTCTTCATCCTCCAGGGCATCCACGGCCCCGCCTTTTCCCGCCACCCCCACGTTCCAATAGGTGGATCCCACCACGATACAGTCGTTGCAGGTGGCCCAAAGAAGCATCTGGGCAAAGGTAAAATTCTGTCCCGCCCGGCGGGCCACCGCCACCGGGGCCACCACCTTCCCTGAAAAGGCATTGCCCTTCCAAGAGTAGGATTCGTCTTTAGATTTCATCTCGTTGGCATACCACCGCCCAGAAAAACCCGCCCGGTCCAACACCGCCTTAAGTTCCGAGGTGATGGACGAGTGATACACCGGAGAGCCCAGCAGTATTCCATCGGCTTCCACCATCTTGGAAAAGATTTCGGCAAAATCGTCTTCCACCACACACTTTTTCGCCTCCACACAGGCGTAACAGCCCCGGCATCCCCGCAGGTTTTTATCCCGGAGGCTGATAAGCTCCGTTTCTATTCCCAGGCTGGATAATTCTGCCAGCACTGTCTGCAAATAGATTTTGGTATTACTCTTCTCTCTTTGACTTCCGCAAACCGCCACAACCTTCATAGCACCGCTTCCTTTTTTTTGAGGGAAGGGACCGGCCTTGGCCGATCCCCTCGCTTTACAGTTCGATGACCGCCTTAACCTGGGGGGTAACTTCTTCCTTTGTCAGAAGAGATACGATGATGGTCAGGGCCACCGAAATCATAATAACATTGAAATACCAGGGAAGAGCGCCGGGCCATTTGACCCCGGTGAGGGAAAGAAGGTTCAATCCCAATCCCACCACGAGCCCCACGGAAACACCTTTGCCGGTGGCCTTGTCCCAGAGCAAACCGATGATAAAGGGAGGAAAGGTGGCGGACATTAGGGTACCCCAGCCGAAGGTTCCCAAAATGGCCACCATGTTGCCGCTGGTCAGGGAAAAGAATATCGAGATAATCCCCAGGACAAGCATGGTAATCCGGGAAACGGTAATCTGTTTTTCCTGGGCGATCGGTTTTCCGAAAGCACTGGGAAGGTCCCGGGAAATGATGTTAGCGGAAATGGAAAGAAACATACTCGCCGAAGACATGGCCGCTGCCAGGATGGCGGCGTAGATAAAGACCTGGGCGTAGAGCCCCAGATAATCGGCGAAAACGAAGATGGCGCTGTCACCATTAGCCAAAGGGGCGATCTTGCCGCTGGCCACCAGGTATATGGCGCCGTAGGCCACCACGATGGCGAAGAAACCAACCACCATGTGGGATATTCCGGCATACATTCCCAGCTTGGGCATGTCCCGGGGGTTTTTCAAGGCATACATCCTGGTCAAAACCTGGGGCTGCCCCACCGTTCCCAGGATGGGTATCAGCATCCACGCCATGGCCACCGACCCGGGAAGAACCCCCCAGGCGTTGAGAAAGTCGGCCCCGAATTTTTTCGTCACTCCCCCTCCGGAGACCTCTCCGGCGGAAGCCACCACCTTGAGGACCTCGCCGAACCCTCCGGTGAGGCTGAAGAAGGCGATGATGACAATAAGCCCCGCCAGAACCATGATGAAGCCTTGGAATGCCTGGGTTAAAAGTCCCCCCACTTCACCGCTGGCGGCCATGTAAAAGGTCAGAATTCCGAAAATCAGAAAACCCGTAACGATGGTATTCCACCCCATCAGATGGCTGAACAGCTCAGACCCCGCTTTTATCTGTGCCGCCAGGTAGGCGATGCAGCCTATAAAAAGGATCAATGACATCACCGCTTTTATCATTCGGTTATTATTGAACCGCAGGTCGGAAATATCGCCGAGGCTCGCCACCGGTCCCAGTTCAGCCATGGCACGAACCTTTTTTCCCAAGATCAGGTAGGCCATGGCAAAGGCCACGGAAGAGAGCATCCAGAAGGTCATGGTATTCCCGGTGGTATACATCAGACCCGGCACCCCCACCAGGGCAAAAGCGCTGGCCACGGCGGCGGTACTGGACAGCCCCACCGAAAGGGGACCGAACATGCCGGTGCCGCCGAAGAATGCCTGAGCCGTGGTGGCCTTTTTTTTGGCCAGCCAGCCGATAAGGAAAGAAACCAGTATCATGGCAAAAGAGAACCCGATAATTACCGTCTTAACACCCGCCGTCATTTACTTACCCTCCCTTTCATTCAGCTCACGGATTTTTTTCGTAAAATCATCCCAATCTTCCTGAGATAACCACTGGTCTTTCAGAAAAACGAAACCCAGGGACAGGGTGACCACTCCGCCCAGCCAGTAGGTGATAACCGTCCAGGCGAAGGAAGGATGAAATCCCAGGATGGTAAAACCGGGCATGACCCCTTGGAACAGATCGGCATGGTACTTGGCCAGGGCAAAACTGAGAATCCAGAGAATAGCCCATGCCCCCAGGGGATAGACCAGAAACCCCGGCCTTAGTTTCCCCTTATTCGCGCTGCCCAGCACCATGTGGAGAAACATTAAAACAACCCCCAGATACATGGCCGGCATGAATTGGTTTTTCCAACCCAGCAGCGCGATAACCACCCACAAGACCCCGATCAGGATGATTATTCCTGTGCGTCTATTAGAAATTTGCATTGCCCTTGCCTCCTTACAAAAGATCTTACATGAATCATGATTCATGTTTCATGTTTTGCATTAAGATCATCATAAGGGGATATTTTTCAGCTGTCAAACAGAATTTTCAAAACTTCCGCGCATTGTTAAGGGGAGCCCTTTCGGGTACACTAAATTAATGGAGACACCGAATCAGCATAAACCCCATCCCTTCCTCACATCTGAACCCAAAACCCGGCGGGGACGGGAAACCCTGGAAAAGATCTGCCGTTCCGCCGAAGAGCTCTTCGGCAGCCGGGGATACCACAACACATCCATCAACGATATCGCCCGGGGAGCCGATGCCGCCCCGGGAACCTTCTACATATACTTCAAGGATAAACTCAGCGTTTTCCGATATCTGGTGGATTACCTGAACCATTCCCTGCGAAGAGAGATTGCCGCCGCCGTAAAAGGGTCTCAAACCCGCTATGAAGAGGAACACGAAGGATTCAAGGCTTTTTTCTCTTTTCTTAACCGTCACCGGGGTCTGTTTAAAATTATTTGGGAAGCCCAGTTCGTCGATCCCGAATCTTTTCGGAACTACTACGAGAACATAGCCACCGCCTATTCCCGCCGATTGACGGCGGCGCAGGAAAAGGGGGAAATTCGGCAGGATCTGAACACCGATGTGCTGTTTCGTGGGAATCGTCAACTTCGTAGGACTCAAGTGGATCATATTCGACGACCACCAGGTGGATGAAGAGGTGATCGATGAACTCATGAAGTTTCTCAAGGAAGGAGCCTTTAGACTATCTCATGAGAAAGCCCCGGGTTTAAAACCGCCTTTTTAAAGGGGCATATAATAAAAGGGCCGTCCCGCTTTGAGGTAAAACCTCTCACAGGGCGGCCCTTTTTCCGTTTATATCAAGATTAGTCCCTGGTCATGGCCCGGTACTTAATCCGGTGGGGCTGATCCGCCTCGGCTCCCAGCCTCCGGTGCCGGTCTTCCTCGTATTCGGTGTAGTTGCCGTCGAACCAGACCACCCGGCTCTCCCCTTCGAAGGCCAGAATATGGGTGGCGATGCGGTCCAGGAACCACCGGTCGTGGCTGATGACCACGGCGCAGCCGGCAAAACTCTCCAGCCCTTCTTCCAGGGCCCGCATGGTGTTCACATCCAGGTCGTTGGTGGGCTCATCCAGGAGGATCACGTTGGCCCCCTCCTTGAGCATCATGGCCAGCTGAACCCGGTTCCGCTCACCTCCCGAGAGAACCCCCACCTTCTTCTGCTGGTCCGACCCGGAAAGGTTAAACTGAGAGACGTAGGCCCGGGAGTTCAACTCTCGGTTTCCCAGCTTGATGATGTCGTTGCCGCCGGATATCTGTTCCCAGATGGTCTTATTGGGATCCAGGACCTCCCGGGACTGATCCACATACGCCAGCTTCACCGTTTCCCCCACCTTGAAGGTTCCCGCATCGGGGGTCTCCTCGCCGGTGATCATCCGGAACAGGGTGGTCTTACCCGCCCCGTTGGGCCCCACCACGCCGATGATGCCCCCGGGAGGAAGGGTGAATTCCAGATTATCCATGAGGAGCCGGTCGCCGTACCCCTTGCTGACCCCGTGGGCCTCGATGACCTTGTCACCCAGCCGGGGTCCCGGGGGAATGAAGATTTGGAGCTTCTGCTCCCGGTCTTGACCGCCCTGAGAAAGGAGCTGTTCGTAGGAGTTAATCCGGGCCTTGGATTTGGTGTGCCGGCCCTTGGGAGACATGCGGATCCATTCCAGTTCCCGCTGGAGAGTCTTCTGCCTGACCGATTCTTCCTTTTCTTCCTGGGCCAGCCGGTTTTGTTTCTGTTCCAGCCAGGAGGAGTAGTTCCCCTTCCAGGGGAT